>JADFRV010000067.1 GCA_022561095.1 Chloroflexota bacterium
GCGGCGGAGCTGGCCTCCGTACGCCGTCGCGGGTGAGAACGGCAGGCGGACGCTTTCGGCGTCTTCGCCGCTGGCCCAGCGGGACAGCCTCAGGGGCGCCTGCCGATCGTACAGCGCGGCGCGCAGCTCACGCCAGGGCTTCTGGGGCAGGGGCAGGCCGTGCGGTATCTCGCCCCGCTCCTCCAGCTCACCGCGCACGGCCTCGGCCTCCTGTTCCGCCTCGTCTAGCGCCGTCGCCATGTCGCTCTCCTCGTCGATGACCAGGGTGGCGTCCGGCGGCAGGTGGTCCAGGAGCGTCGCCTGGGTCAGAAACGGGACGTAGAAATAGTCGGCGGTGAAGCCCGCTCCGCGCCGCAGCAGAGACAGCTCCTCCTGGAAGCGCCCCCGCGCTTCGTCCGTGCAGTTCGAAAGGTCGAGCCGGGCCAGCGCGTCTCCCATCTTCCCGTCGGGAGTGAATACGGCCTCCCGAGCCGGGCCTAGCTCCATGCTCTCCACCGGCTCCACCGACCGCTGGGATGCGGGGTCGAACCGGCGCAGGCTCTCGATCTCCCGTCCCACCAGTTCGATGCGCACCGGCGCCTCCGCCTGGGGCGGAAAGAGATCGATGATGCCGCCGCGGCGACTGGCCTGCCCTGGTCGCTCCACCAGCGGCTCTATGGCGTAGCCCAGCGCCGATAGCTCCCTCAGGAACTCGTCTGGGCTCAGACGGTCTCCCCGCCCCAGGACGCGCTTGGCCGTGGCGAGCTCCCCCGGCGAGATCGTCTGTTGGGCCAGCGCCATCGCCGAGGCGACGACGAGGCAGCGTTCCCCTTGAGCAAGTCGAGAGGCCGCCAGCAGGCGCTGCCGCACGGCCTCCGGGTCTGGGGCCAGGCGCTCATAGGGCAGGGTGTCGCGCTCCGGAAACGGGACGAGAGGCGCGGCGGCGCCCAGCCAGGCTGACAGCTCTTCGATCAGCGCCTCCGCTCGGTCCTCCCGTGGGACGATGACCAGGAGCGGACCGTCCTCGCCTCCGGCGGAGGCGAGGACGGCCACTACCGCCGCCTTGGCAGAGTCAGGCACGCCGACGGTGAGGCTCTTGGCTGCACGCGCACGCGCCTCACGCAGCCGAACCAGAGAGGGAGCGCCCTCTATCTGCGATATCAGTCCGGATAGGTTCATGGCAACACTTATAGGGCCTCCCCGACGAGTCGGGGGGGCCCTCGCGGTCTAATTGTAGCAGCTTGGGGAAGGTTAACGGTTATAGCGGTTCATGGCAGCCTCCAGCCCCTCTCGAAGGACAGTCTCTACCGCTTCCGTCCCCTTGACCGCCGCCGCCTGCAGCGCCTTCGCCTCATCCGGCGTGGGGTCGCTGAGCACGTAGGCCGCGATCGCCTCCGGGTCCCAGCTAGGCCGGCCGTCCACCAGGGGCCGCCCGATGCCGATGCGCAAACGGGGAAAGTCGTCGCCTCCTGCAGCGCCGATGACGGAGCGCAGGCCCTTCTGGCCGCCGTGGCCACCGCTGGGCTTCAAACGCAGCGACCCGACCGTAAGGTCGAGGTCGTCGCAGACCACCAGCATATTCTGGCGTTTGATCTTGAAGTTGCGCAGCAGCGAGGCCACCGCTTGGCCACTGCGGTTGACGAACGTTCTAGGCTTGGCGAGGAGGACAGGGGTGCCGCGGATCCAGCCCTCGCCGAAGGCCGCCAAGCGCCGGGCCTTGAGAGAGATGCCGTGCAGGCGGGCCAGCCGGTTGACGCACCAGTAGCCGACGTTGTGGCGGTTGTGGGAGTACGCCAAGCCTGGATTGCCCAGGCCTACTATCAGCCACTTGTCTGCCGCCATGCGGCCATTTTAGCCTATCGCTTCCGCTTGCGGCGGGGCGGCGGGCTATCTCACCGTCGTCTCTGCCGGCGGCAGCGCCCTCTGTGCAGCCTGGAACGCCCTCTGAAGGAGCTGTGAGACCTCCCGCATGGCGGTCTTCGCCTCGTCCACTTTTGGGGTAACGCCCTCCTGTAGCTGATCGAAGATGGGCCTCAGCGCGGTCTCTATTCGGCCCTCTACCAGGAACCTTCGCAGATAACCTATCAGATCGTCATCCAAAATGTCGCTCAGTGAGGATAACTGGCTAGCCTGGACCACCTTCAGGAACTGGTCCACCCGCGCGTCGTTGCTATTACGAAGCACCTGCTGCACGGCGCTGGACGATAGTCTGGCCATCTGACGATGGCAGGCTCGGTCGATGTGGGACAGGACCTCGTCGACACGCTGGGTGGGCGCTGTCTGGTCCAGGGAGAGGCCGCAGTCAGGGCAGACCGCCTCCGTCTCCAGCATCTCCTCCACGCCGCTGATTAGGGGGCAGCCGGCGGTCAACTCCACCAGCTCTTCGTATGCGGTGAGAGCTCCCACTCCCGCCGGGGGGCCTAGCTCCGACAGGCTGTTCATCCGCCGCAGCGCATTGGTGTGTGGCTGTGCCTCCCATAGCCTGGTGTGCAGGCGGGCCATCTCGGCCCAGTATTGCGTGTGGTGTTCGCGGTACGAGGATACATATTTCCGACGGAAGGAGTCCGCCGATGCCTTGGCCGAAGGGTAACGTTGCGGCTCGATGGCCAGGGTGGCGAACGTCATCTGCTCCAACACGACCGTCCGATCCATCGCCAGCTCCGCCTCGTGAGACGGCAACACGGCTTGCTGGATGAAGCGTTGTATGGAGAGGAGCTCCCGTGCTTCCTGCGGGCGCCGCTGCAACGCCCTGAGCATGTAGATCTCCTCCATCAGTGTCCGCTTGTTCGGGTAGATGCGCTCGGCGGAGGCGAGAAACTGCTCTGTAGCGGCGGCAGACGCCAGCTTGGAGAGATGCTCGAGCGCCTTCTTCACGTCGGAGTTTCCGTCCCCGATTCCGCTGTCGCTGATGGCACTGACCAGCTGCTTTAGCTCCTCCAGGCGGTCTTGGGTTACCGGCTTGGAGGCGTCTGGAGCGCTCAGCGCCATCGCGATGGGAGAAAGATATTCCGCAACGGCTGTGGAGAGCAGCAGGTCACAAGCCAGCAACGCCAGCCGCGCCTTGCCTCCAGCGAAGACATCCTTAGCCGTCAGTTGCAGCGATGTGGCTGCTAGCAAGCTGCCCTGCCGTAGCAACTCGATATTCTTCGCGGACAGGGTGAGATCGGCCTGCTCTGCCGCGCTGTAGGTCGCGGTGGGATCCCTTGCGGTCACGGTTGCAGACGCAAGTCGGCGGACGGGGGCGACGACTACTACGCCTTCCTCTGGTGAGATGGTGCCCTCAGGCGGCTCCGAGAGTACGACTATTCGGAAGTCCTCGCCCTCCGCTAGACGCTCGCTGCCGGGATTCGACGGCCATTCTGAGAGCAGGAGCGCGCGTCCTTGGCGCTTGCGTCCGGAGTAGTCGGTCAGGCTCAGCGATGCGCTAGACAGCGGCTCCGAGTCTCCGTTACCAGCGACCGTCAGCGGCTTGAGTCTAGCACGGGCTTGTCGCACGCCCCTCTCCTTTCGGCAATAGAAAGGCAACTAATTATACCACAATATTGTTAAATGAGGCCATGCCGGAAAATCAGTAAATCCGTACCGTTTTTCCAGTATGAGAGGAGTGCGAGTACGTATAAAAGGGCGTTACTGCGTCGAATAGAGATGGAGTAGCGTATGCCTGCTAGTTGAGCAGGCCGTCTCTGAGGGCTCGTGAGGCCGCCTCTGTGCGCGAGCCGGCGCCCTTCTTGGCGAGGATGATCGAGGTATCCTTCTGGGCAGTGAGGTGGCTGATGTCCAGATTAAGCCCGACCTACTTGTCCGATTCCCCGGCCGCGACCAGATGGAGGACGGTTAACTCAAGGAAGCTCAGCCCGTGGGGCCGCTACTTGGGAGAGGCGCCGCCGCGGCTCCTGGCGCGCGACTGCGCCACGATCTCCGGCAGCACGGACAGCAGGTAGTCCACCTCGTCGTCCGTGTTCTCGGGCCCCACGGTGAGGCGTAGCGCGGCGACGGCCCCGCTCAACGGCACGCCCATCGCCACCAGGACGTGCGAGGGTTCCCAGGTCGCGGAGGTGCAGGCGCTACCGGCGCTGGCGGCGATACCGTGCTTATCGAGGGCGGCCAGCATATCGTCTGACTCCGCACCCTCGAAGCTGAAGTGTGCGTTGTTGGGCAGACGCCGCTCCGGGTGGCCGTTAAGGTTGGCGTTGGGCACAGCGGCGAGCACGCCTTCAACGATCCGGTCTCTTAGGCGACGGGAGGCGCTGGAGTACTCCTGGCGGTTCGCCTGGGCCAGGCGCAGGGCAACGGCCGTACCCACTATGCCGCCCACGTTCTCCGTGCCGGCGCGGCGCTGGCGCTCCTGACCGCCGCCGCTCTGGAGGGGCAGGAAAGGCGTGCCTCCCCGCAGGTAGAGCACACCCACCCCCTTGGGGCCGTAGAACTTGTGCGAGGACAGGCTGAGCAGGTCCACCCCCAGGGCCGCGACGTTCAAGTCCAGAGAGTTCGCCGCCTGCACTGCGTCGGTATGGACGGGGATCCGCCGTCGCATCTGCTGGGCCCTCTCCCGTACCGCCGCCGCTATTTCGGCCACTGGGTTGATAGTGCCCACCTCATTGTTGGCCAGCATCACGCTTACCAGAATGGTGCGGTCGGTCAGCGCCTCGGCTATAGATTGCGGGCTCACCGTGCCGTACCTGTCTGCGGGCACGTACGTGGTCTTAAAGCCGAAGCGGTCCAGGTATTCGCAGGAGTGGAGAACGGCGTGATGCTCCGTTGAGCAACTGACGATGTGGTTGCCCATTCCAGCCAGCTGCTGGGCGAACGCCACCCCTTTGATCGCCAGGTTGATCGACTCCGTGCCCGCTCCCGTAAATACGACCTCCCGGGTCCGGCAGCCGAGAACTTCGGCCACGCTGCTCCGCGCTTCGTTCACCGCTCTAGCGGCCTGACGGCCCAAGGCGTAGGCGCCGGAGGGGTTGCCGAAGTGGCCACTTAGGTAAGGGAGCATCGCCTCCAACACCTCAGGGTGGAGAGGAGTAGTGGCGGCGTGATCCAGGTATATGGAGCGTTTCATGGACGACCTTCGGGTATACGGGGGAGGGGTATCATGTCTAGCTTAGCTGGCCGGTGTCGTATCTGTCAACGAAAGGGGGTCTCAGAGCTGTATGATGCTGCCGCTGCCGGTACCGTCACCTCGTTGCGCTGGGGCTCCAGCAGCTCCAGCTCCTCCACGGTCAACGGCTGGTTCGCACGGTAGTAGACGGCTGTCTTCATGGCGATATCTCCCGACTAGAGCGCAGCGCAGGTCACGGACAGTACCGGCGGCAGAGTCCCCGGCAGCCGCTGCCAGTGGTCGCCGCCGTCCGCGCTGGCGTATACCTGCCCGTTGCTCGTCCCCACGTACACCCCCTCGGGATCGAGGCCGTCCGTGTCCAGCCCCTCGCGGTAGACGCTCTGGTAGTCGTTGGGGCCGGGTAAGCCGTCGGTGAGCGCCTGCCAGGTCGTCCCGCTGTCGCGCGTGCGGTACACGGCGAACTGGCCGGGGCAGACGCGGAAGTTGTCCTGACCGTAGTCCAGCGGGACGACGTAGGCGGCGTCAGGCTGGTGGTGCGTGACGGCGATAGGGAAGCCGTGGAAAGACGGGAGGCCGTGCGTGACGTCCTCCCAGGTCGCGCCGCTGTCGTCGGAGCGGAAGACTCCCCAGTGCGCCTGTCCCCATATCCGGTTAGGGTTCTTGGGGTCCAGCCGCATCCTGTGTAGTTCGTCAAGGCCCGCCGGGTCCTTGTCCGGTGGTAGGGCAGCGGGGGCCTGCGCGGCTATCTCCGACATCAGCTTCCTCGCCTCTGGATCAGTGGGGATCGCGTTATGCGAGAAGAGCTCCCAGCTTTCCCCGTTGTCCTTCGACTGATACGACCCTCCGGCGCCGACGCACAGGTAGATGCGTTTGGGATCGCGTGGGTCGACCTGAATCGAATGGATGCAGGAGTCGCCGCCGCCGGTGCCCGACCAGTATTGGCGGTAGGGGTGCCGGTTGATAGCCTCGACGGGCCGCCACGAATGGCCCCAGTCCTCGCTGCGGAAGAGACCGGCCGGCTGCGTTCCCGCGAACACGACTCCGGGCTCGCTTGGGTGGCCCGGCGCGACGCTCCAGATGTTGCCAATCGTACCGGGCGGGGTGTTCTGCCACTCCCCGGGCACTCGAGTACTCGGGCTCTTCATGTCCGGCGGGAAGGCGAGCCCCTTACTACGGTAGTCCCACGTCTTGCCGAGATCCGTGCTCTTGGCTACCGAGCGCCCCCAGGCCCAGTGGTTCGCCGCGGCATAGAAGCGCGGCTGGGTATCGCGCAGGTCAGCGGACAGGTGATGGAACGTCCAGCCCGGGAGGATCGGATCCGATATCTCCCACTTCTGGCGCCTTTCGTCCGAGGTATAGATGAAAGCGCCTTTCTTGGTCCCGACAAGCAGCTTGACCTGAGTAGCCATCGTTGGTTCCTTTCTAGTCCAGGCCGTCGCGAAAGCGCCAGTAGTCGATGGCGCGGCGCAGCGCCTTCGCCCCGGCCTGGAAGCTGGCGAAGGGCGGTATGTTGCGCTCCAGCAGCCGGGAGCGGATCATCGTCGAGACGTCCTCCAGGTGCCCGGCGTGCGCGATGGCGATGAACGGTTTTCGGGAGCGCTCCCGGTGGGCGGAGAGGGTGTCCAGCAGCGCGTCCAGTATCGCCGGGTTCTCCCGCATGCGGCGGGCCAGGAAACCGGCCCCCACTTCCATGGCGATTGCGTCGACGCTCCCGTCCTCCTCCAGTATCTCCAGCAGCTTCTGGAGGTTCTGGGGCAGGAACCCCATGCCGATGGTGCCGCCGGAGTCCAGCGGGTTGCGGTAGCTGCCACCGATGATGTTGAAGAACTGCGATAGCTTCTCGTAGGAGGCGGCGGTGAGGAGCGGCACCTCCAGCCCTTCGCGCTCGAAGGCGTCCGTAATGACCACCGACTGACCGCCGGTCATGGCGATGAGCCCCATCCGGTAGCCCGTGCCCGGCTTGCAGTAGACGAGCGCCTTCACGGCGTCGATCGTCTCGTCCAGGTTGTCGGCCTGCACTACGCCGGCCTGTCGCATCGCCGCATTCCACACTGCGGGGGCTGTGGCCAGCGCCGCCGTGTGGGAGTAGATAGCCCGCGCGCCGGCCGCGCTGACGCCGCCCTTCCACACCACCACCGGCTTCACGCGCGCCGTCTCCCGCAGCACGCGGAAGAAGCGGCGGCTGTCCTTCGCCCCCTCAAAGTACATGCCGATGAGCTCCGTCTCGGCGTCGGCTGCAAGGTACTCCAGGTAATCGGCGGCGTCCAGGACCACGGCGTTGCCGAAGCTAACCGTCTTGGAGCAGCGGATCCCGTGACGGTCGCCCACCAGCGAGAAGTTGATGCAGTGGGTGCCGCTCTGGGAGATGAACCCAACATTGCCGGCGTCGCCCGCGGGCTGCTCCCAGGAGTGGCGCAGCCCCAGGCGCCGGTTGTATATCCCCATGCAGTTTGGCCCGATGAGCAGCAGGCCTCCGCCTGGGGCGGACTGCGCCATCTCCCTGATCTGCTCCTGGAGTTGGACCCCTTCCTCCGTCTCCGTCTCCGCGAAGCCGGAGGTGAACAGGGTGACGGCGCCGACACCCTTCTCGATACAGTCGGCGACGACGCGAGGAGAGACCTGCCGTGGCACCGCGCACACCACGTAGTCGATCTCGTCCGGTATCTCCAGGAGGCTGGAGTAGTTGGGCACGTCCAACTCTTCGATGCCCGGTATCTCATTCGGATCGATCTGCACGGAGTAGACCTTGCCCTGGAAGGTGCTCATGGAGCGCAGCCACAGGTAGCCCATCGCCCGCTTGTCTCCCACGACGGCTACGGTGCGGGGGTTGAAGGCGCGGTCGAGCCCCTGCTGAACGTTGCTCCGGATGTCGGTGGCGCGCGCCACTACATCTCCCCTTGGAGCTCCATGTACAGCCGCTCCACCAGCAGGGGCAGCCGCTCCGGGTTAGCCCACTGCGTGTAGTAGCCGCCGACGTTCAGCTTGCGCGCCGCCTCCTCCGCCGGCTCGCCCGCCCGGTACGACTTGCGTGCCTCACGTCGAACCAGCGCCAGGTAGTCGCGCATCTCCCGCAGCTCCGCCTTGCCGTGCGACGTGGCACGGATCCAGAATTTCTCGATCTCATCGACCCGAACGCCCGCGTCGAGGGCGGAATACCATATGATGAAGAACGCAATCTAGGCCTGTCAGTGCAGCCGGGGACATCTGCACTGAACTTCTACCTACTGCGCGAAGGCAATGCGAAGCCCCGCCACATTCAAGTGAAACTGCCGGAACGTTTGACAACAACAGTGCCGATCCGCATGCGTATACGTCAACTACCGGCTCAGGGCACTGCTCGACTGACGCTAGTTGGAGCCGGAAACGATGGCTCATTCCGGCCCGTCGAACTGCGCTGGGAGGATATGACCGAACACGATCTGAGCGAAAATGAGGTTCTCAATCGCCTTCGCGACGAGCCTCTAGACGTTCCGCCTGTCCAGCCGCAGCCTTGTCACGCACTCCTATGGACAACTCAACTCGCTGATACGGGCGGATCCTTGGTGCAATTCTTGCCGCAGTTGGAAACCGCTCTCCACATTGATCCACCATCTTCCGAAGACTTGGCGCCGCTCCTCGCGCAACACTCGCGCCTTCTGACCCGGCGTGACTCGCTTGCGCGGCTGACGCGGCAAAGTGTACGCGACTGGTCACTCTACCGCGCTGTTTCATCGGAAGGCGATGTGCCGGAACCGAGCGACGGGCTATTGCCCGAATCGCTGGAGCAGTTCGACAATTGCCTTAAAATACTCGACCAGCTGATCACGTCAGAGCTTAGCAACCCGATCGTCAGGTTTGGTGGGTGGTGCTTCCTGCGTTGCCCTGACGGCATTCGTCGTCACCTGATCGACACAGCAAAGAGCGGTCGGGTTCCTGATTCCCGAATCTATTACCGGGCGATGGGAAAAGTATTCACTAACGACGAGGAATGCCGAGTGTTCTTCGCTTTACTTGAGAGACAGCTGACCCAACACGACGCCGTGTTTAAGCTGAATCAGATAGAGGGCCTGTTCTACTTGCTATCGTTACGGGAAACGGCGCCGCTTGTTCTGACTGACCGCCAAGCGACGTTATTCGCTAGCAAGCTGCTTGCGCGGATACAGGAATGTGTCCGCGGGATGCGAAACCTCAGCCGGCTGGTTAGTGCGTCGCTCAAGGCCTATGCAGGTCTCATGCGCTACAGGCTGGTCCGTCCAGACTACATGACATCGCAGGATCCCGCCCTGGGCGAAGAGCAGCACCAGATCCTGGCGAACTTGCTACAACGTAGCAATCGTGATCAACGGGTTCAAATTGCGACCCTAACCGCCAACCTAATCGAATGGTCCGAGAAACGAGGTACGGACCGTAACATCTTGCAGTGGGACCCTGACGATGGCTGATCGCCAGCATTGGGTGTTTAAGGGTACCTCGTCGTAGCGATGACGTGGATGATCCAAGAGGTGGTGTTCGGGGCGTCATTCCAGAAACGCAGAAATACGAATAGGGCGGACATTGAGCCTCGGTATGTCTGCTTTGAGGGGTGAAGCGGACGTAAATCACTGTGTGGGTGAATGTCCGCTAATAGCCATAAGCGGACATCCGGCGGCGCGTCCGAAGTCCAAAATCGGGTGTACGGAAACCCCCCTCTGAAACAGCTAATTCGGCCTCAGGAATACTGCGGGACAGGAACTGGCGCGAAGGATGTACGGAAATCAGTTCCTTTCGGTACACGGTCCGAAAACAACTCATTGCCCACCGGCCATTGCGCCCGCCACCCATGCCGGGAGCATGCATCAAGCCAGATCCCGGCACGTTCAGGCATACAGGCGAGAGGTCAGGTCAGCCGGGACGGTTCATAATAACAACATAGAACAATAACTTAGTATGCTTAACTAGATGTTAAGTGTAGACGGAC
>JADFRV010000068.1 GCA_022561095.1 Chloroflexota bacterium
GCCAGGGGTCTCCGCACCGGCCCGTACAGCGCCTCGAGCCCGGGGTGGTTGCCGCCGACCCCGGTGTCGATCAGTACGATCCCCTCCGGGTGGGAAATGACAAAGCAGTACACGGGGCAGAGCTGCCCCTCCAGCGGCGTTCCCCCGGGCAGCGTGACGTCCGCCATGTGCAACGGCTTGATGTCCGCGAGCGATAGCAAGGCCGAGTCTTGATCGCTAGCCGTCGCCCTTGGCGCGCTCCTGCTCCACGAGCTCGCGGCGGAGGATCTTGCCCGAGAGCGACTTGGGGATGGCGTCCACGAACTCCAGTTCGCGCACCTTCTTGTAGGGCGCTACACGCTCCGCGAGCCAGGCCATGATCTCGTCGGCAGGAGCCTCGTCATTGGGCTTGAGGACGACGAACGCCTTGGGGATCTCGCCACCCTCCCGGTCCGGCTTGGGGATGACGGCGGCGTCGGCGACGGCGGGGTGCTCCATGAGCAGCGCCTCCAGCTCCGCGGGCGGCACCTGGTAGCCCTTGTACTTTATGAGTTCCTTCTTGCGGTCGACGATGTAGACATAACCATCCTCATCGAACTGAGCGATGTCGCCGGTACGGATCCAGCCGTCCTGGGTGATCGTGTCAGCCGTCTCTTCGGGGCGGTTCCAGTAGCCGCGCATGATCTGGGGCCCGTGGATGAGGAGCTCACCGGTCTCGCCGACGCCCAGCTCGCGGTCGTCCTCCAGGGAGACGATCTTCTCGATGGTGTCGGCGATAGGGGGGCCGACGGCGGCGTCTTTGACGCGGTGGAGGGGGCTGACGTTGGTGACGGGGCTGGTCTCGGTCATGCCGTAGCCCTGAAGGACAGTGCACCCGAGGGCGCGACCGCCCTGCTGGGCCACCTCCGGGGGCAGCGGCGCAGCGCCGCTGAAGGCGAACTGGAGGCTGGAGCGGTCGTAGCGGTCGATCTCCGTGACGTTGGCCAGGGCGAGGAGGGCCGGCGGAGCGACGAACAGGTTGGTGATTCGGTGCCGCTGGATCAGGTCCAGGCAGAGGGCGGGGTCGAAGCGAGACATGACGACCTGGGTGGCGCCGATGGCGAAGCCGCAGGCCATGAGCACGGTCATGCCGTAGATGTGGAAGAAGGGGAGGAAGTCCAGGAGGACGGCATAGCTATCGGTGAGGCCGGTGGCCAGGGTCTGGCGCACGTTTGAGGTGAGGTTGTAGTGGGTTAGCATGACGCCCTTGGGCAGGCCGGTGGTGCCGCTGGAGTAGGGTAGGGCGGCGAGGTCGACGTCAGGGTTGAGGTTCACGGGCTGCGGCTCCGGAGGCGCCTCAGCGCTCAGATTCCAGACGTCCTCAATGGCGTGGATGTGTCGGAGAGTGGGGAGATGCTCGCGGATGGACTGGACCTGGGGCAGGAGTTGGCGCATGGCGAAGACGGTTGAGGCCTCACAGTCCTCCATCTGGTGCAGGATCTCGCGCTCCTTGTACAGGGGGCTGAGGGTGGTGACAACGCCGCCGGCGAACAGGGTGCCGTAGAAGGCGACGAAGTACTCGGGGGCGTTGGCTGAGAGGATGGCGACGCGGTCGCCTTTCTGAAGGCCGTTGTCCTGGAGGAAGCGCCCCAGGCGGCGGGAGGCCTCCCAGACGTGGCCGAATGTGTATTCCGGACCCTCGGCGGCGATGAAGGCCGGCTTCTCCTGGAAGCGGCGGGCGGAGGGCTCCATTAGGTCAGTCAGGCTGATATGGGGATACGGCTCGAGACTGAACCAGGGGCTATGGACGATCATGATACCTCTCCTTTCTCAGGGAACAGGCGTTGAGTGAGGTCGGCGACGCGGCGGCCCAGCTCTCGCGCCTGGGCGCGGTCGTCCTCCGTGACCTCGCCGTGGGCGGTGGCGCCGTAGTAGGAGCCGGAGCGGCGCATCCGGTCGGACCAGGGGAGGCCGATGACGAGCATGCCGTGGGCGAACAGGAGGTGGAGGAGCTGTAGGAGGGTCGCCTCCGTGCCGCCGGAGCGTGACCAGCCGGCGGTGAAGGCGGCGCCGACCTTGCCGGCCAGTTCGCCGGTCTCCCACAGGTCGCCGGAGTGGTCCATCCAGTCCTTGAGCTTACCGGTCATGCCGCTCCAGTTGGGTGATCCCAGGATTAGCGCATCGCACCGCTTGAGCTCGTCGATGCCGGCGTCGTCCAGGCGGCGGTGGCTAAGGGTGACGCCTGCGACGGAGCGCACACCTTCGGCGACTGCGTCAGCAAGCTGCTCGGTCAAGCCGCCGCGGGAGTCGAAGAGGAGGAGGACGGTGGCCAAGATGAGGAGCTAGCCGGCTAGTCTCCCAGCAGCGATGTGTAGCCGGCAGCGACGACCTCTTCGACGTACTCGGAACGCCAGCCGGGGTTGAGTACGGCGATGCGGCGCTCGCGGAGCCAGGCGTGCACCTTGAGGTACTGCTCCTCGACATAACGGCGCCAGGCGTCCTCCTCTTCGAACAGGTCCGGCTCCACCTCATCCAGCCGCTTGTCCATCTCTTGGGGATCGACGTCGAGGTCCTCACGCCAGTAATCGGCGATGTAGTCGAGCGACTCGTCAAGGCTGCGACGACACTCCTCCATGAGAGCGAGCATGAACCCTTGCTCATCGACGGGGCGTGCGCGGAGGCGCGTCTCGGTCGCGCAGGAAGGGCAGAGAAGGACGAACTTGCGGGTATCGCAGTTGTCGCGCTTGGTGCAACCATCGCAGAGGGGAGCCCACTGGGCGGCTTCCGCGGTGCGCAGGTAGCCGATCATGACCTCGTCTACGAGAGTGCCGCAGCGGGGGCAGGAGAGCTTGCTGGCGAGAATGTCGTTGATCGCCCGTTGCCAGTCGATCTGCATTTGCGTCTACGGAGGCGAGTCCGCTCCAAGGAACGAGGTGTGTGCTCCCGCCTGCCCGGCGGGCAGGTCGGTAAGCAACATGATAGCCGCTTTGTCAGGTCTGTCAACCGTCGGGATTGAGGGTAAGGGTGAAGGAGGCGGACTGGCCCGGGGCCTCCTCCACCGTAACGGTGAGGGAGGAGAGGTTCGTCGCACCACGGGCCCCGATCTCGTCCGCGAGGCGGCCAGCGAGCCACTCCGCCAGGCGCTCGGCGGTGGAGTTGTCGATGGGGAGGGCGCGGACCTCCGCCTCTGGGATGACATAACGTCGGTCACCGAACGTGATCGTGTAGTGGCCGTCGCTGTGGGTCACGGCTAGGTTATGGTTCTCTGTAGGGAGGAGGAAGGCGTGGTCGAGCTCCCGACAGATGCCGGCGAGGAGGCGGCGCAGCTCGACGAAGTCGAACAGCCAGGAGTCGGGCGTTAGGTCACCCTCGAGCTGGGCGGCGACGGCGTAGTTGTGGCCGTGGAGAGGCTCGCACTTGCCAGCGAAGGTCGTGAAGTGAGCGGCGGCGAAGCGGAGCTGGGGGCCGGAGACGTTGATGCGCCTCATGAAGGAGGAGGCTGGAGGTGCCGGGCCCCGGCAGGGGAGCGGCGAGAGGAGTAATTAAGGTTCGCACTATATATGTTAGGTAAAGTCTCAAACCTGGAGAAGCCGTTTAACGACCCAGTCCTTGCGTCCAAGCCGGAGATCATCGCTGGGCAATCCAGACGGCGGTGACAGGCGTAAATTGCCAGTGGTGCGGAGGCGATGCTAGACTAGACGTAGTCCGACTCACGGGGGACAGATTAGCAGGGATTGGGGCGCTTGACCACCGCGAATGTTGAGGATAAACGTACCCAGCGAGAGATGGGCTGTTATGTCAATGCCGAGCATGAGGTGAGTTAACGTATGTGGAAGGCGATGAAGTGGAGTATGTTGTCGCTGGGCGTGGCGCTGGCCATCGCCCTGTCCGGCGTTATCGGCTACACGCTGGGTGACAGTGGAGACGGCGCTGGCACCACAACCGTACAGATAACGGACGAGATCGGCTTCGGCATCCTGGAGGAGATATACGCCATCCTGGAGGAGGACTTCGTAAATCCGGAGGCGCTGGACCCTGAGCTCCTGAAGCTGGGCGCTATCAACGGTATTCTGCAGGCGCTTGGCGACCCGCACACCGTATACATCGATCCAGAGTCCTACGAGCTGGGGATCGACGTAATCTCAGGGACGTTTCAGGGGATAGGCGCTCAGGTGGAGCAGGACCCGGTCACGGGCGCAATCGTGATCGTGACGCCATTCCGAGACTCACCTGCGGAGAATGCCGGCGTACGCGCGGGCGACATCGTTCGCACGGTGGACGGAGAGTCGACCGATGGCTGGACGGTGGCCCAGGCGGTGAGGAGCATCCGCGGGCCGGAGGGGACTGAAGTCGCGCTGGGTATCGAGCACGCCGACGGCTCGATAGAGGATGTGTCCATAGTGCGCGGCACGATCGTCATACCCACGGTGTTCACGCCTCCGATTGAGGATGAGGCGGGCAACCCGGTCAGCGATCTAGCCTACATTGAACTGCAGCAGTTCACGGACCAGGCCGTGACAGACCTGGGTGAAGAGCTGGAGCGTGTCGTTAAGGAAGGATATGGCGGCGTCATTCTGGATCTGCGCCGGAACCCCGGCGGCGGCCTGGACGCCACTATCAGGACGGCGGACATGTTCCTGGACGATGGCGTCATCATCATAGAGGTGAGCCGTGAGGGCGAGGAGAGTGTGACCAGCGCTAACCCGGGCGGGCCGGCGACGGAGATACCTGTGGTGCTGCTCGTGGGTCCGGGCTCGGCCAGCGGCTCTGAGGTGCTGGCCTGCGCCTTGCGGGACAACGATCGCGCTACCCTCGTCGGCGAGCAGACGTTCGGCAAGGGCTCCGTCAATCACCTGCGGGAGCTGTCCGATGACGGCGCGTTGTACGTCACCATCGCCCGTTGGCAGTGCCCGAACGGTGAACAGATAGAGGCGGTGGGAATTGAGCCGGATGTGCCGATCGTCTTCACGGAGGAGGATATCGAGGCTGATCGGGACGTCCAGCTGTTCGCTGCCATCGACTACATGCGAGAGAACCTGACACGAGCGGCTCCGTAGAGTTATGTAAATCACTCCCCTGGTGGGGGTAGCGTGGGCGAAAAGACCGTCACGGTCAACCGCAAGGCTCAGCACGATTACCATATCGTGCGCACGCTGGAGGCCGGCCTCTCCCTGCGGGGCACGGAGATAAAGTCCATCCGCGAGGGGCGAGTGAGCATCCGCGAGGCCTACGTCCGTCCCGATGACGGTGAGGTGTGGCTGGTGGGCGCCCACATAGCGCACTACGCGCCGGCGGGCTCCGCAAACCACGACCCGACAAGGCGGCGACGCCTCCTCCTCCACAAGCGCCAGATCGCGGAGCTGAAGCGGGCGGTAGAGTCTGAGGGGGTGACGATAGTGCCCCTGCGCCTGTACTTGAAGGGCGGCCGCGCTAAGCTGGAGATAGCTGTTGGCCGCGGTAAGAAGCGTTATGACAAGCGGGCCGCTATCGCCAAGAGAGACGCGGACCGACAGATGCAACGGGCGCTGCGGCGCAAGGCATGATAGCGCTGGGGGCGTGCTATAATCGAATTGCGGGGACGAAAGGGTTCGACAGGGAAGGTTGAGCCCGGACTGCAAGCCGAGGTCGCCATACCCTCGTTAAACAGGTGGCGAAATATAACTGGCGAAAACCAGTACGCTCTAGCCGCCTAATTTAGGTGGCTACGTTGGGCCCAGGCCTCTTCTCGACGGGCAGGGTCCGGCGCCGCGAAGTCGAGGTGCGGTTCTCCCGACGCCGATACGGGGGGCCAAAGACCTAATCGGCTGGCCCGTCGGTGACTCCGTCGGTGGAGGTACGGCGGGCGAGATGCAAACGCCGGCTAAGCTTGTAGATGTCCGTGTGGGTCTTCCTCTGGACGAGGGGTTCAATTCCCCTCCGTCTCCACCAAATTGTAGTCCTGCGCGCAAGCGTTTCGCTGCCCCAGCCGTGGCCTAGTACGTATCGATGATCTTGCGGGCGCCGCCGAGGGACATGACCTCGTTGGTGCCGTCCTCGATCAAGGCGGCGCGGGCGTCGCGGAACAGCTTCTCCACCAGCATCTCCTTGGTCAGCCCGTAGCCGCCGAACAGCTGGAGGGCGTCGCTGGCCACCTCAAAGGCGGTCTGGGTGCAGAACACCTTCGATGCCTGGGAGTATTGGGTGGCGGGTGGGGTGGTGGTGGTGTTGTAGACGAGGGCGGCGCGGGAGAGGGCTCTAGCGGCCTCAACCTTGGTGAACATGTCAAACAGCTTGAGCTGGACGGCCTGGTGCTCGCAGATGGGCTTGCCGCCCTGCACCCGCTGTCTCGTGTAAGCGAGAGCCTCCTCGAAGGCGGCGCGAGCCACACCGGTGAAGGCGGCTCCCATGAAAGCGTTGGCGCCGGCGAGGACGCTATCGATGACGTAGGAATAGCCGCCCGGCTCAACCAGCATATAGGGTTTGGGGATACGGACGTTCTCGAAGAAGATCTCCCCCTGGTTGAGGGCGCGCTGCCCCAGCTTGTCAAGCGGTTTGCCCTTAGAGACGCCGGGCAGGTTGAGGGGGATCAGGGCTACGCCGCCGCCCGTCTGGCCGCGACTCCTATCGATGCCTAGGAACGCCAGGGCGTGGGTGGCGATGGTTCCGTTCACCACCCAAGCCGACTTCTGGCCGTTGATCACCCACTCATCTCCGTCCAGCCGGGCCTGCAAGTCGCTTGCGGTCTCGGGCTGTTTGAACTGCTCGGTGCCGACCATGAGGGTGTCGGAGCCGTGATCGGGCTCGGTGATCGCCCAGCAGCCGATGTACTTGGCCTCGCGGTCATTGACGAAGGGCATCACCACGTCGCGCATAATGTCGGGGTTGCCGCTCATGGCGGCGAAGCCGAAGGGGAAGGAGGCGACGCCGATGGAGATGGCGAAGTCGGCGCTGCCCCAGGCCATCTCCTCTGTGTGGATGTGGCGGGCCAGGGGCGACATGCCAGCGCCGCCCAGCGCCTCTGGCAGGCTCGCCTTGTGGTAACCGAGCTCGTATGCCTTGCGAAACACGTCCCAGTGGACGGACCCTTTAGCGATCACATCCTCCGGAGAGCGCTTGTCCAGCTCTATGCTGGCGGGCCGCAGCACTTCTACAGCGAACTTGTGGGTCTCTTCCTTGACCTGCTGCTGTTCGTCGGTGAGGTCTTTGTTCAGCTCAAGGTAGGTGGCCATTATCTCTCCCCTCCTAGGACGCGGGCGACTTCAGGACGCTTCAGCAGGGCCAGTATCGCAGATAGGAGAAGAGCTCGCAAAAGCCGGTTGCTTGACTGTGTTCGCTCCGCATTGGAAAGCGCCTGGATTCTTTAAATCCACTGGAGCGGGCGATGGGGATCGAGCCCACGGCCCTCTGCTTGGGAAGCAAATGGTCACCGAATTGGGTAGCCGGGCGCGACGAACAGATTCGCGGTGTCCGCGCCCAACATGAGGCAGGCACCCGTATCGTGAAGGCCCCTGGTGATCTGCTTGCAACTGTCGTATCTTGTGGGCACGATCGCCGAGGCGGCCAAAGGAGGCATACCTTGACCAGCACCACCTCACCATCGATCAGCACCGTCGCTGGTGCCGACAAGGAACGCGCGGTCGCCACCATCGTGACTGCGTTCAGCGGCGACCCCATTATGCGCTGGGTATTTCCTGATCCGCTCCAGTACCTGACGTACGCTCCAGAATTAGTGCGTCGGTTCTGCGGGAAGGCTTTCGAGGGCCAGAGTGCCTTCGCCGTCGAAGGCTTTATGGGAGCGGCGCTGTGGCTCCGGCCGGGCGTCGAGCCGGACGGCGAGAGTCTCGCCGAGATGATGCAGCGGGCCGTGCCTGAAGCGGACCAGGAGAAGGTCTCCGACCTCTTCGGCCAGATGGCCGAGTACCACCCACACGAGCCGCTCTGGTACCTGCCGATGATCGGCGTCGACCCCGCGCGCCAGGGGATGGGTCTCGGCTCGGCTCTGTTGGCGCACGCCCTCGCTGAGGTCGACCGCGAGGCCAAGCCGGCCTACCTCGAGGCGACGAGCGAGCGCAGCCGTGACCTCTACGCTCGCCACGGCTTCGAGGTGACCGGCACCATCCAGGTCGCCGACTCGCCGCCGATGTTCCCGATGCTGCGAAAGGCGCGCTGAGGACTACTTCGCCGGTGTCCGCTAGGGCCACGGGGTGCCGAAGTTCACAACCAGCGTGATAAGGATTCCCCAGGACTGTACGAAACGGACGTTTCTTTCAGTCGGGCAGGGGCAGTGTTTCGCTGTGGGGCGAAGCCTCACGCAGCTTGGCGTGGCGCGTCTTCGAGGATGGGGTCGCGGCCGGCTCTCTTGCCGGCACGCTTGGCCAGCCGGCGACGGCTTGGGCCTTTAGTTTGCGCGAGCAGCTTGGCGACGATCCGGTAGACGTGGGGGTTGAATACGAGGCCGATATGAGTGCCTCCAACCTCGTGGTTGAGCGATGGGTCCGGCTCCAGGCAGTTTCGCCAGTCGATCATGCCGTCGTCGTGGCTGTAGAGGGAGGCGCGGCGGATGGAGGGTGGTGGAGTGGGGACACAGTGATCGGACGCGCATTCGCAGTCGGATTGCGGGTGGACGACACGGTCGGCCACCCACCTGGCGGCGTTCATGAGGGCCGGGTGTGCCTCCAAGGACTGAATGGGTGCGCCAAGGGAGATGATGTGGCTGACGATGTCCGGGCGCGCAAGGGCGAGCCTGCGGGCGAGGAAGCCGCCGAGGCTGTGGCCGATGATCCGGACCGGGCTACCCGTCTCCGCGTGAACGTCCTGCACCGTCTTCTCCAGCCGCCTAGTCAACTTGTGGACACAGTCTGCGTTGATGCCGATGCGGGAGAAGTAGGGGGCGTAGCCTATGCGCCCCAGCCAGAAGTACATCTCCACCAGGTAGGCGTCCGTTGCCAGGAAACCTGGGACAAGGATCACGGGGCTGCCATCGCCCCGCGGCACGCCACAGCCCAGGTAGACGGGCGAGAGGCGTAGCGAGAGCCAATCGAGCACCCACAGGGCCTCTCGCCAGATGAAGGGCCCGCTCTCGCGCTCATCCGTCGGTCTGGCCTGGCGGCGCGATCTCTTCAGGACGCCTGTGCTTGCGGTAAACATCGAAGTTATCTATGCCTCGCATAGCAGTAGATGCCTCGGCTGCCGGAATTGTTGCCGCTCAGCTAGCGTGACTTCGCCTTAGCGCCGCGCTAAATGGGAACGCAGGCTCGCTCGAGCTACTGTGATGAGGCGAAGAGACCAGGACCGCAGATGGTATTACGGCGGGAGAGGTCTGCACGCTAGGGAAAGGCGCCGGCGAAGCTGTCGATCTGCCCGGCTAAAGCCAGGCCCAGGAATCCGAGCGCCAGTACAGCCGCTATAAATATGAATGCGAGAATCAGGGTGTACTCAGCCAGGGCCTGTCCATGTTGCGTGCTGAGACGTTCAAGGATGCCGCGAGCGGATTCCGCGATCTTGGTGAGGTGCTCTACGTTAATCATTCCATGTTATAGACGCCGGAGCGCTCCCAGTAGCACCGGCACTCAGGTGAACGTTGGGGAAACGTCAGGCGCGGCGGCGGAAGCGTAGGCAGGCGACGACAACCGGGAGCAGCAGCAGCGCGCCCCAGGCGTATCCGCCGAGGGCGTCGCTGGGCCAGTGGACGCCCAGCCAGATGTTGGCCGGAGCGGTGAGGGCAAGGACAGCGGCGGCCACAGCAGCCAGGGCGGCGCGGGCTAGGGACGGCAGGGGAAGGGAGAGGGCCAGGTAGAGAAGAAAACCGTAGAAGTAGGTCGCGCTCATCACGTGCCCGGAGGGGAAGCTGGGGCTGCTGAAGGCGGCGCGTAGCTCCACCAGGTCCGCGGTTGGACGTGGCCTGTCCACGATCTCCTTGATGCCGGCCTGGAGCAGAGGAAGGACGATAAGAGCGGCTGCGAATACTAGCGCCTCCAGCCGGTATCCACGAAGCCATAGCAGGAGAGC
>JADFRV010000069.1 GCA_022561095.1 Chloroflexota bacterium
CGAAGAGGAGGCGCGAGAGCGGGAGCGGGCGCAGCGCGAGGGGGCAGCGGAGGAGTAGGTACCGCGCTAGCCCTGAGGGCAGACCTCCCCGACCTCAATGGTGCCGCTGAGCCCGCCTACCGTCACGTTATAGGGCCCGAACTGGTTGATGGGGACCCTGGCTTCGGC
This sequence comes from Chloroflexota bacterium, assembly GCA_022561095.1. GTDB lineage: Bacteria > Chloroflexota > Dehalococcoidia > SM23-28-2 > RBG-16-64-32 > JADFNQ01. Next base: position 169 of record JADFRV010000069.1, read on the forward strand.
CGTTCCGTTGGCGTCGGCCACGGCCGAGAACGTGCCGTCTCCGATCGCGCCCTCACCCGTCACGGTTCCCGAAACCGTCTGCCCCGGCTGGAGGCCGGACACCGTCACGATGACATCGCTCTCCTGGTCGGGGCTCCTGTGATCGCAGTCGAGGGCCAGAGTTGCTGCGCTCGGCTCCTCTGTAGGGGCGGTGTAGGAGTTGGTGTGGGGGTCGGCGTCGGCGTGGGAGTGGCTGCGGGCGCGGGCGGGGGAAGAGCTGCGAGCTGTTCGACGAACGTCACGTTGTCGGGGTCTGTACCCGCGTCCAGCGCGTCGTGGTCGGCCTCGCTGTCGTCACCAATGATGATCTCGGTATGCCGGAGTTCATGCTGGATCGTATCGGCCAGATTATCCGTGCCGCCGGTATCCCCCTTGGCTATCTTTATCAGGATCTTGGTCGGGTTGCCGTCCGCGTCTCTCTCTGTAACCTCGGTCGTCCCGTAGGCGTCGCCGTCGGCGACACCGGCGTCGTCGACAACGTCGATGGTCACCTCGACCTCGGCGTCACCGATCTCATCCTCGATTCGCTGCCCCTCATCGGTGGACCGTAATCTGTCGAGTGCGTCGCTGAACTCCTGATTGTCGCTGAATTCGGTCTCAGCCCCTTCCGTAAATTCAAGGTCGGCGAGAACGGCGTCCGAGAGGGCGAGAAGAGCTACTAGGGCTATGGCTATGGCGATGAATGGTCTGGAGATCGCGTTCGCAATCCTCACTGCGCGACCTCGATTGTGATGCTGTTGCTCGGCAGACCGTCGGTGGTGAAGGCGCTGAGCCCAAGTTGGCCTCCATCGTCGGAGTTCTTGTACTTGGCTATCACCGTGAACGACCCTGCCTCATCAATCGCGTACAGCTGTGCGAGATCAAAGTCCTGCTCCACGGAGTCTCCCGATTCCAGCTCAGCGAAGTCGTCCTCAGTGAAGGGCCTCAATTTGGCGTAAGGGCCGTTAAAGGGCAGGGCTTCCCCCTCCGAGTCTTTGACCTGGAAGAAGACCAGGTTCGGCGAGAAGAACGGTTTCGCTACGGTCACCGGGTCCGAACCGACGTTGGTGAGCCGTACGGTGAGGTTGATAGGCTCGCCAAGCTCAACGGTTGATTCCGCTGGTTCAAGCGTCACTTCTATCGTTGTTTCGGTCACGTCATCGTCACCTCCGCAGGCGGCCAGCAAGGTAAAGATGCCTGTCAGCGCTAATGTGCTGAAGGCGAGAACCCGTTGCCATCTCTTCATTGAGCCAACCCTCATTTGTTAATCGGTTAGTGCCCGTAAACATACATCAGCGGTAAAGGTGCTTGTCAAGGGGGCGGGCCGGCAGAGCTTGGGCCTTTCCGCGAACCTTGGCGAAGCGCGAATCACAATCCAGGAGCGGGATGAGAGCTGGCGGAGACGCTGGATGAGGGCGAGCGCCGGGAGAGTGAGGGGCGCTCTGCCGAAGTGAGGTGTACTTCGACCGTATGGCGTTGTTCAGCGACGGATGACGTTGGGGTGGCCGGAGGCTGAGCCACTGCGGAATCGCCATTCTAGGAACGCGATTCGCAACCTTACATTTTTTCGTAAAGCATTTGACTTTTACGTTAAAGATGCCCTATCATCCCAGTGCTGAAATCGGCGGCGGGCGGGCGCGAGAGGCGCTTGACCCACGCAGCGAAAAGGAGAAGGTTATGGACTTTCGCTTTACCCCTGAAGAAGAGGCGTTTCGTAAGGAAGTCCGAGAGTTCATCGAGAAGGAGTGCCCGCAAGATCTGCGCGGCGGCGGCGTCAACATCTTCCAGCAGGCGGGCAACCTGTTCGCCTGGCGCGCCAAGGTGGCTAAGAAGAAGTGGGTGGCCCCGGCCTGGCCCAAGGAGTACGGCGGCGCCGGCCTGTCCATCATGGAGCAGTTCATCTACAATCTGGAGACGGCCCATATGCGCGCCCCCGCACCCATCTTCCTCGGCGGGCTGGGTGTGGCCGTCATCGGCCCTACGATCATCCACTACGGCTCCGAGGAGCAGAAGAAGGAGTTTATCCCGAAGATCCTCTCCGGGGAGCACATGTGGTGCCAGGGCTTCTCCGAGCCCGGCTCCGGCTCCGACCTCGCCTCCGTGCAGACCCGCGCCGTCCGCGACGGCGATGACTATGTGATCAACGGCCAGAAGATATGGACCAGCGTGGCCCACATATCGCAGTACATGCTCCTCCTGGCCCGCACCGACCCCGACGCGCCCAAGCACAAGGGCCTCTCTTACTTCATCATCCCCATGAAGACGCCGGGCGTGACGGTGCAGCCCCTGTTCAACATGGCCGACACCCACGAGTTCAACGAGGTGTTCTTCGAGGATGTGCGCATCCCGGCCGCCAATCGGCTGGGCGAGGAGAACCGCGGCTGGTACCTGGCCGCGACCACGCTGGACATCGAGCGCTCCAACATCGGCTCCGCGGTAGGGCAGCAGCATAACGTGGAAGACCTGGTCCGCTTCGCCAAGGAGAACCGGGACAACGGCGTCGTTCGCATCGGCTCGGACCCCTCGCTTCGCCACGAGTTGGCCGAGCGCTACATCGAGGCGACGGCCGCCCTAACGCTCTCCTACCGAGTGGTTACGATGCAGGCCAAGGGGCTCATCCCCAACTACGAGGCTTCGGCCGTGAAGCTTTACTCAATGGAGCTCGTCCAGCGCATTGCCAACACCGGCCTGAGCCTGATGGGGATGTATGGAATGCTGGCCCGCGGCAGCAAGTGGGCGCCTCTGAAGGGCCGGCTGGAGTACGGTTACATTCGCGCGGTGGGCAGTACCATCGAGGGCGGCACCAGCGAGATCCAGCGCAACATCGTTGCCACCCGCGGCCTGGGCCTGCCTAAGACCTACTAAGGATCCAGTCCGAAGGGGAGGGCCAATGGACTTCCGTGACGCGCCTGAAGATGCGGCGTTTCGCCGTGAGGTGCGAGGTTTCTTGGACGCTGAGCAGTCCAAGGGCTTAGGCAGGGCCAGCGGGCTGGCCGCGGCGGCCGGTGAGAACCCCGAAAGTCGTCGGGGCGGTGTCGACCGCTATGGCGTCTACCGGGACTGGATGAAGAAGCTGGCCCGCAAGGGCTGGATCGCCCCCGCCTGGCCCAAGGAGTACGGCGGCGCCGGGATGACGGTGATGCAGCAGTTCGTCTTCAACGAGGAGATGGCGCGGGCCCGCGCCCCTCGGCCCGGCGGCATCGGAGTTGGCTTCGCCGGCCCCACCATCATCACCTACGGCACTGAGGAGCAGAAGAAGGAACACCTCCCGCTCATCGTCTCCGGCGATGCCGTCTGGTGCCAGGGCTTCTCCGAGCCCGGGTCCGGCTCCGATCTCGCCTCGCTACAGACACGGGCCGTACGCGACGGCGATGATTACGTCATTAACGGCCAGAAGATATGGACAAGCGGCGCTCAGTTCGCGCAGCGCATGATCCTACTGGCGCGCACCGACCCGGACGCGCCCAAGCACAAGGGAATCTCATACTTCCTTCTGGATATGAAGTCGCCCGGCGTCACTGTCAGGCCGCTGATGAACATGGCCAACAGCGCCGCCTTCAACGAGGTGTTCTTCGAAGACGTGCGGGTTCCCAAGAAGGATCTCCTGGGGGAGGAGAACCGCGGCTGGTACGTGGCCGCCACCACGCTGGACTTCGAGCGTTCGTCGATCGGCGCTGCCATCGCCCAGCAGACCCAGGTGGAGGACTTGATCCTGTTCGTGCGGGAGGGGGTCGGCGACGGTGTCACCGTTCACCCTACGGTCAAGCTGGAGCTGGCGGAGCGCTCCATCGAGGCGGAGACGGCGCGGCTCCTCTCGTATCGGGTGATCACGTTGCAGACCAAGGGGATGGTGCCTAACCACGAGGCCTCGGCCGCCAAGCTCTACTCCTCGGAGCTGAGCCAGCGCGTCGCCGCTACCGGCATGCGGTTGGTCGGCCTCTACGGGCTGCTGGACCGGGACAGGAAGGCGGAGGCGGAAGCGGCGGCGAACCGCTACGCGCCGCGTAGGGGGCGGCTGATGCGCGCCTACGTGAACGCCGTTTCGTCGACCATCGCGGGCGGGACGTCAGAGATACAGCGGAACATTATCGCCCGGCGCGGCCTCGGCCTACCGCGCGGCTAGGGCGCATCGGTGGATCAGGTTTTCAGCCTGACCGGCAGTGTTCGGATTGTCCCGCACGACGCCTCGTGATACCGTAGGGCCTGCCTGCCCCGCCTAGCGGCGGGCGGGCGCGAAACGTCCCACATATCAGCCCGGAAGGAGTAGACCGCCGTGATCCGAGTTTCAGCCATGTATCCCAACACCCCCAATAGCAAGTTCGATCTGGACTACTATGCGCAGAAGCACATGGCCCTCGTGGCCTCCAGGCTAAAGCCGATGGGCTTGCAGCGATTTGAGGTCGATAAGGGGATTGGCACCGCCACTCCCGGGGACCCGGCCCCATTCGTGGCCATCGGGCACCTCTACTTTAACTCGCTGGACGAGTTTCAGAAGGCGTTCGGCACCCACGCCCAGGAGATCATGGCCGATGTCCCGAACTTCACGGACATCGAGCCCCAGTTCCAGATCAGCGAAGTCGTCGGTTAGCTAGGGGTCGGTCAAGGACCGCAGCCGGCCGGTTCCAGCTACCGGCCGGGCGTATGAGGCGACCCGCGGGCAGGGGCTTAAGCCCCGCAGCTACATTTCGCGCGGTTGGAGGAGCCCATGGTCAGCGTGAAAGACGTCTACGAGATCGGCGAGATACCGCCCCTGGGTACGATTCCCAGGCAGATGTACGCCCAGGTGATCCGCCGGGAGCGCTTCGGGGAGCCGGCGAAGGCGTTCCAGACCGAGAAGGTGGACGTGCCGACTTACCTGAAGCCGGACGAGGCGCTGGTGTTCGTGATGGCGGCGGGGATCAACTACAACAACGTGTGGGCCAGCCTGGGTGTCCCCGTTGACGTGATCAAGGTGCACGAGCGCGAGGGCGACCCCTCCGGCTTCCACATCGGCGGCAGCGACGCCTCCGGCATCGTCTACGCTGTGGGCGACGAGGTGACCAACGTCAAGATCGGCGACCGCGTGGTCGTCCATTGCGGTTGGTGGGACCGGGAGGACCCGTATATCAAGGCGGGCGGCGACCCGATGATAGCGCCCAGCGCCCGCATCTGGGGCTACGAGACGAACTGGGGCTCCTTCGCCCAGTTCGCCAAGGTGCAGGCGCACCAGTGCCTGCCCAAGGCGCCGCAGCTCACCTGGGAGGCGGCCGCAGCGCCCACGCTTGTCGGCGCCACGGCGTATCGGATGCTTCACGGCTGGCCGCCTAACACGGTCAAGGATGGGGATGTCGTCCTGGTCTGGGGCGGCTCCGGCGGCCTGGGCTCAATGGCGATCCAGATCGCGCGGGAGGCGGGCGCCGTGCCGGTGGCCGTGGTCTCCAGCGAGAGCAAGTTCGAGTTCTGTCAGAACCTGGGGGCCAAGGGCTGCATCAACCGCAAGAAGTTCGATCACTGGGGCATGCCGCCGCACTGGGACGACACAGAGGCGTTCGGCCGCTGGGCGGAGGGGGCGCGCGCCTTCGGTAAGGCGATATGGGAGATCGTGGGCGAGCGCAGGAGCCCCGCCATCGTGCTCGAGCATCCGGGGGAGGACACGATCCCCACGTCGATCTTCGTGTGCGATAACGGCGGTATGGTGGTGATCTGCGCCGGCACCACGGGGTTCAGCGCCGTGGTGGACCTGCGCTACCTGTGGATGCGACAGAAGCGGTTCCAGGGGTCACACTTCGCTAACGATGATAATGCCGCCGCCTTCAACCAGCTGGTTGTGGATGGCAAGGTCGATCCCTGTCTGAGCCGCGTCTTCGCCTTCGAGGAGATATCCGTGGCGCACCAGCTCATGTACGAGAACAAGCACCCGGAGGGGAACATGGTGGCGCTGGTGAGCGCGCCGCGGGAGGGGTTAACGGAGCTGCCGTAGAGGGCGGGCGGTACGCCAAACGGGGACGTCTGCCCCACCCCAGATTCCTTCGCGGCGACTAGTTGTTCCGCGGGCGGACCTGGTGGGCGCTCAGAATGACAATGTCTTGATCCCTTCGAAGGACGAGATTCGCGGGCGGCTCGGTCGCCGCGTGCCCTGGCGCTCCAGTCGCCATCCTGCGCCGCCTGGTATAGAATGGACGCGCCCTTTGATGAGGTGGGCCAGCGAGTAGGAGAGTCGCTATGGACTATCGCTTCACGCCAGAGGAGGAAGCGTTCCGGCAGGAGGTGCGGACGTTCCTTAGCGCTGAGCTGCCGGAGAGCTGGGACTACGACCCGTTCGAGCTGCACGACGAGCAGTGGGAGTTCGCGCGCGACTTCACCAAGAAGCTGGGGGCGAAGAGGTGGCTGGCGCCGGCCTGGCCGGAGGAGTACGGCGGCCTGGGTCTGGACTTCATGAAGCAGGTGGTGATGGCGGAGGAGATGGCGTACCGCCGCGCGCCCAATACGAGCCTCATCGGCGTGACGTACGCCGGGCCTACCGTAATCGTCTACGGCAGTGACGAGCAGAAGAAGCAGTTCCTGCCCGGCATCACCTCGGGCGAGATCGTATGGTGTCAGGGCTACTCGGAGCCCGACGCCGGTTCGGACCTCGCCTCGTTGCAGATGACGGCGGTCAAGGACGGGGACGACTACGTGTTGAACGGGACGAAGACATGGTCGTCCAACGCCCACAAGGCGAACTGGTGCTTCCTGCTGGCCCGCACGGACACGGAGGCGCCCAAGCATAAGGGGATCTCCTACCTCATTACGCCCATGGACGCCCCCGGCATCACGGTGAACCCGCTGGTGAACATGGCGGACGAGCACAACTTCAACGAGATCGTGTTCGAAAACGTGCGGGTGCCCGCGAAGGGGCTTGTGGGGGAGGAGAACCGCGGCTGGTATGTGGGGATGACGACGCTGGACTTCGAGCGGTCGAACATCTCCTCGGCGGCGGCGCACCGGCGCAGCTTCGAGCAGCTGCTGGGGTATGTGAGGGAGAACGGAAAGAGGAAAGAGGAAAGGGGCGATGGCGACGGAGTACGGCCGCGGCTGGCGGAGATCGCGATCGAGATCGAGGCGGGGCGGTACCTGTCGTACCGGGTGGCGTCGATGCAGGCGAGGGAGCAGATCCCGAACTACGAGTCGTCGGCGGCGAAGGTGTACCACTCGGAGCTGGGGCAGAGGCTGGCGCGTACGGGGCTGCAGGTGATGGGGCTGTACGGACAGCTACGAGAGGGCTCCAAGTACGCGCGGCTGCGGGGGCGGTTCGCGCGGACGTATGTGACGTCGGCGGGGGCGACGATAGCGGCGGGGACGTCGGAGATACAGCGCTCCATCATCGCGACGCGGGGGTTGGGGCTGCCGCGGGGGTAGGGCGGCAGAACCTAGAACCGAGAACCTGGCGCTTGGTCGTTTTGGGCGGATCGTATCCGCTGTTTGGTTGTTTTTCGCGAAAGGTTGTTTTTGGGGGCGGGCCGTATTGGGCCCGCGGTTTTTGTTTGGTAATTTTGGATGCGGCGGCTTGCCTGTTAGGGTGCGGGCGTACGCTTAGCGTAGCGTGAAGGGGGTGGGAGGTGGAAGGGGGAGGTGGCGGGGCGGGGATTCAGCCGGTGGCGCGGGTGTATCGGCTGCCCGCCTTTGACGCCCGCCCAGCCCAGGCGCAAAATCGCGGCAAACGATAAGGAGGCAAGAGATGGCAAAGCGGATTCTGGTGACGGGAGCGGCTACGGGGTTTGGGAGGGGAATAGCGCTGGCGCTGGCGAAGCGCGGGCATACGGTGATCGCGGGCGCGCAGATCGCGCCGCAAGTGACGGAGCTGATGAAGATTGCGGATGAGGCTGGGGTAGCGCTGAAGATTCAGGTGCTGGACATCACAGACGAGGGGGACCGGCAAGCGGCGTTCGCCAATGAGGTGGACGTGCTGATCAACAACGCGGGAGTGATGCAGACGGGGCCGGTGGCGGAGATCCCGATGGAGAACGTGCGCCGAAACTTCGAGACGAATGTGTTCGGGACGCTGGCGCTGACGCAAGGGTTCGCGCGGCAGATGGTGAAGCGCGGGTCGGGGAAGATCGTGATGGTGACGTCGATGGCCGGGTTGGTCACGGTGCCGTTCGCGAGTGTGTACTGCGCGACGAAGCACGCGCTCGAGGCGCTGGCAGAAGGGTTGAAGGCGGAGCTCGCGGGTACGGGCGTGGAGGTGTGCACGGCGAACCCGGGGGTGTACGGCACGGGTTTCAACGATCGCGGCGCCGAGACTATGATGCGGTGGTTCGACATGGCGAATTCACTGACGCGGCCGGAGGTGCTGGCGGCGGCGGCGACGGGACTGGCGAGCCAGCTCGACCCGCAGTCGATGATCGATGCACTCGTGCGGATTGCCGAGGAGGATGGGTCGAAGTTCCGGAACGTGGTGCCGGACGAGACGGCGGAGTGGATCAAAGGGATCCAGGCGAAGACGTGGGAGGCTGGGAAGGACGATGCGATTTGGAGCTCGCCGCCGACTGGGTGAGCGGCGGGCAGGGATTAACCGATGCCTGAGCTCCCGGAAGTAGAGACGCTATGCCAGGACCTGACGCCCCGCATCTACTCCAGCGTGTAAATCCTGACATTACGGAAACGGCTGCTATTGTTCCCTGGGGCGGCGTCCTTGTCGTTAACCAGCATCAGGCGGAAGCCGGAGCCGGTGTAGAAACGTCCCACCGGAATGACGAACGTCTTGAAGGCGCCGATGTCGCCGCTACCGTACGGTTGGAACCAGTCGATGTCACCGCTCCAGTTCTGAGTGCCGAATATCTTGAATAAGCGCGGGCCGTTGCTGAGTGTGTTGTCCTCATCAAAGCCGAGACCGTGAATCTCGCCCTGGGAAGTGCTCATAAACTCAAATGCGACCATGGTTTCCGGCGCGATAGTGAAGGACTGGTCGCTCCTACGCCAGCGGTTGCCCTCCATAAAGAAAGTGAGGCCGCCGTCTTCGACCGCGATCGTACCCGAGAGATCCTGGTTGGAGTACGGGCCGGTGGTGACTAGGTTGAAATCCAACGGGGAAACGTTGGGTGCGCTCTCGAAGACCCGCACATTACGAAATCGACTCGTATTATTCAGAGTTCCGACATCCTTATCATTCACCAGAACCAGGCGCAGGGCCGATCCCGTGTAGAAGGCACCAACCGGTATTCTGTAGGTAGTGAAATTGCCGACCGTGTATTGACCGTTATACGCCTGAATAGCTCCACCCCAGGTTTGGGTGCCGAAGAGCTGAAAGATACGTAGCCCGTTGTTCAGCGTGTCATCCTCATCGAAGCCGATGCCATGGATCTCACCTTGGGATGTGCTCTGGAACTCAAACTCGATCACGGTGAAGGGTGTGACGGTAAAAGTCTCTACGGTCCTTCGCCAGCGATTACCTTGCATAAAGAACGTCGCCCCTCCGTCTTCAATGGAAATTGAGCCTGCCCGGTCCTGGTTGGAATATGAGGTAGTGGCAGATGTAGTCCAGTCGATGGTATCGGCTGGCCCGCCCGGTTCAATGACAGAGATGGAAACGGCGCTGGAGCCCGCTAGCTCGCCACTGTCCGTGACGGAAGCACTGATGGCGTGCGTACCAACGGAAAGGGCGCTCGTGGAAAAGGAACCACCGGCGCCGATTTCGCCGTCCAGACTTGAAAGCCAGCGCAGCACTGCGGTCAGGTCACCATCCTCGGCGTCAGTCGCCGTTCCGATAAAGGTAATCGAAGTAATTTGCGTG
>JADFRV010000243.1 GCA_022561095.1 Chloroflexota bacterium
GCAGGCGATGGGCGGTGGCGGGTCTGGCCGCGGTCGCCCTCGTCGCCGCGCTGGTCGGCGGCGGGCTCCTGGCCCGCGGCCTATCGTCCGGCGGCGGCCAGCCCGACGGGCCCAAGACGGCGGCCATCGTCGACCAGCTCAGTCTAACGGTGCCCAACCCGGAGTTCATCGAATCGGCCCGGAGCCTGCTCCACGAAGCAGGCTACCTGGTGGACTACTACCCGGGCGAAGAGGTCACCGTGGAGTTCTACAGGAACCTCCCGACGCACGATTACGATTTGATTATCCTGAAGGTTCACTCGGCCGGCGTTCGTCAAGAAGGCGTGGATAGAGTGAACCTCTTCACATCCGACCTTGTGTCGTCGGTGCCGGATGACCTGAAGCCGGGGTATTGGGAAGAAGGAAGAGCGGGGCTTCTGAGGGTGGTTGCCTACAGTGATGACGGCCCGGAGTATTTGGGAATACCGCCGTCCTTTATCGAATCGAGCATGAGGGGCAAGTTTCGGGATACCACAGTCGTCATGATGGGCTGCGACGGGCTGCGGTTCGCCCGGCTGGGTGAGGCTTTCCTTAAGAAAGGCGCAAACTCCTTCATAAGCTGGAATCAACCCGTATCAGCCAGCCACACGGACGCCGCAACCGAACGGCTGCTCCACAATCTGTTCCTCGAAGGACTCCCAGCCCAAGAAGCGGTGACCCAGACGATGGCCGACGTGGGCCCGGACCCCTTCTGGGGCGCCGAGCTCCGAATCCTCAGCGACGAGGGATAGCCCACCAAACGAAGGGAGGCCTCCTTGGCTGAGGCCTCCCTTTATTCCGCTCACCCTGAGCTTGCCGAACGGTGTAACCTTCAGACGGTCGTGCCGGTTCCGCCCGCCTCGCCGCCGCCCGACCGCCGCGGCCAAAACAGCCGCCAGGCCGCCAGCGCCACCAGCGCCGGGATGGCCAGCCAGGCCAGCACCACGCCGCCCACGATGGCCATCGTTCCCAGCGCTACCATCACATCCTGCGAACCTTCCCAGGCCGCATCCCACGCCTCCGCCGCCCAGCCCTGCCCGCCGTCCGGCTCCTCCGCCGGCGCCACAGGCAACGTCAACTGAACGGTGATCGTCGCCAGGTCCGTCAGGCTGTCCAGCAGGTTCACGCGTCCCTGCACCTGCTCAATCTCCAACCGCACCGAATTGATCCTGTCCTGAACCGTTAGGATGTCCGGGATCTCCTCCGCCTTCGTGAGCAGCTCCAGGTAACCGGCCTCGGTCGCCTCCAGATTGCGCAGACGCGCCTGTAGGTCCGTGTACTCCTCCGTCACCTCAGAGGCCTCGCTGATCTCCGACTTTACCTCCTCAGCGATCCCCCTGAGCTGGCTCATCACACTCGCGTAGACCTCCGCCGGCACTCGAATCGTCACCGTCGCCGTCTGCGTCCGCCGAGGCGCAACGTCATCCTCTTCCCCCAACTCCGGGGGCTCCTCGATAAACACGCTCGACCGCGAAACGAAGCCGCCGGCCGCCACGGCGATGCTCTCCACTTCCTGCACCGCCGCGCCCACGGCCTCAACCTCCAGCTCCAGCGTCGCCGTCCGGATGATCTTGCGATCCACCAGTTGTGGCAGAGACAGGCCACCGCCTTCCCCGCCAGTGATCGGAGCCGGCGCGCCGGCAGCCTGTGCCTCCAGCTCTCCGACATCTTCGTTGGAGAACGCGAACGTGTCACCATCACCTCGCGCCTCTCCGGCGCCCGCCGAGGCGTCAATGCCACCGTCATCCGCAGACTGCTCGCTGCCGCAGGCCGCAATGACCACCGCCATCACGACCACCGCCAGAGCCAGCGCAACCAAACCGAACCTCTTCTTCATGATCCACCTCCGTCTGAAAGTCTTACCCTCAGAACGGATGCGCGGCGGAAAAGGTTCCCTACGTCAACTGGATGATGGAAGGCTGTACGCGCCCGCCTTCGATGTCCAGATAGCCGACGGTGCCCAGGCAGAGGCTGCGGTGATTGGGGAAGGTGGGGCTGCCGGGGTTGACGATGAGCACGCCCTTTACCGTTGTGATCTCCGCCGCGTGCGTGCTGCCGCGAACGATAACGTTGACCGGGCCGCCGAAGAAGTGCTTCATCAGCCCCTCCAGCGTCCGTTGCGGCGGCGCCTCCGGCAGCGGGAAGTCGTGCACCAGCCCGATACGCAGCGGCTGCCCCTGCGGGCCGTCTAGCGTCAGCACCCGCGACTCCCTCAGCCGCGGGTCCGTGGGCGGCTCCGTCCGTTGCCAGCCGCCGTAGTCGCCGTTGCCGGCCACCGCCATCACCGGCGCCAGCTCCTCCAGCCAATCCAGGACGATAGTATCGTGCAGGTCGCCGGCGTGCATGATCAGGTCGACGCCACGCAGGGCCTCGTACACCTGCGGCCACAGATCGCTGCCGGCGGTGGGGATGTGCGTGTCAGAGATCAGCCCGATGCGCATGCAACGGCTATGATATAGCACGCGCTAGGCCGAAACGACCGACGTGGGGCCTGGGCGCGCCTAGCACTTGGCGCCGAAGAAGCCCGCCAGGCGGACGATATCGGAGAAGTCCACGAACCCGTCCGGCCCGAAGGGAGGGCTCGGAGCCATGTCGAGTCTGACCGGCGCTGGCGGCACCGAAAAGGCGAACAGGCCGGCCATGAGTACGATATCGCCGATATCGGAG
>JADFRV010000070.1 GCA_022561095.1 Chloroflexota bacterium
TAAGAAGAAGGGTAAGAAACGTGGGAAGAAAACAAGCAGGAAAGGTGGAAAGAAAGACCGTTAGTGTCTACGTTCGCTTGGGCACGTCGGCCTAGAGCCAAAGGGACGAGGACGCTCTCCGCCCGCCGCGATTGTGCGCCTGGGCTGGGCGGGCGTCAACTGGGCGCCGGTCTCTGTACTAGAGGCTAGGTGTCGTCTCCGACATGGGAGCACGCCAAAATAGGCGGGACTCCATGTTATAGCCGGTCGTAACACGCGACGCCCCCGTACGTCTCTAACCAGTAGATGGGGCTTTGTGAGTAGACCGAACCGTGATTAGCATAGACTTCGAGCGCGTTGGCAACCTACTAGGGTTCCGCTCGTCTCCACCTTGCGAGGCGACGCGCGTGCTGTTGGTAGAGGGCAGTCGCGAGGTCGCGCGGATCGCCCGGCATATGCTGCAGGCGTATAGAGATGTCAACTTTGTGGTCACCCCCGTCACGTCCACTGAAAGGTGCCTTCACCTCCTCAGCCAGGGCACCTTCGACCTCATACTTCTGGACTATAACCTTCCAGGGGAAGACGGGATCGATGCGCTCCTGCGCCTGAATCATAGAGCCGACCTACCTCCTGTCATCATGCTCGTCCCCGAAGGTCATGACGCGATCGGAACCGAGGCGATTCGCTCTGGTGCGCACGACTACTTCCCTAAAGGCCTAGGCCACGCCATCCACCAGTCTCTGGATTGGCGCCGCTGGGAAGCCGAAGCTAAGCGGCTCCGTGATGAGCTAGAGCACGTCAGAATCACAGACGAGTTGACGGGACTGTTCGCCAGTGGTTTTCTCGCTAGATCACTGGAGATCGAGATTAGCAGGGCACGACGGTACGGGCGTGAGCTCTCCTTCCTAATGTTGGACCTGGACGATTTCAAGCAGTTCAACCGTGCCCACGGGGACGAGGTCGGCGATTCAGCGTTGAAGCATGTTTCGGCAGCTATTCGAAGCTGCATGCGGAGCACTGACGTTGTTGCCCGCTATAAGGAGGATGAGTTCTGTGTCCTCCTGACCGAAACTCCGCTAGAGGGAGCGCGCACCGCGGCGGAACGTCTCCGTTTCGCAATCGCGGCTCACCCAGTTACAGCTGGCACCAGAGCGATGCCCGTCACGGCGAGCTTCGGCGTCTGCTCCGTCAATCCACAGGATGGCCTCAAGGCGGAGTCCGTCATTAGAGATGCCGAAGCGGCCCTGAAGCAAGCGAAGCTAGCCGGGAAGAATCAGGTCTCCATTTACCTGCCCTCCGTCGATGGTGGCCAGGCGGAAGCTGACAGCAAGGCGGCGGACACCGGCAATGGCGCTAAAGCCGGGCGCTCCGATTCTGGCGCTGGCGCATCTGACCGGCAAGGCGGACTCGGCCAACCCTACAGAGGGGATTCGGATGGAATCTCAGTGATCTCGGAACAGTCACTCGTCAAGGATTGGAATCATCATCGTCTGGAAATGATGTGGGAACTCGTCGGGGACGGGGCCAGACGAACCCTCAAAGCGATGGCAGGCCATCCGGAGGGAATCAGCCGCCTAGACTTGGTTGAGGAGATTGGAATAAGCACGGGGATGTTAGGGGGCTACCTGGCCAACATTCGCTTCGCATGCAAGAAGTTAGGCTCGGACGTAAGGCCCTACAAAGCCCATGACGACCTGTACACCATGGATCGTGATGTAGCGGAAAAGATTCGTGATCGCGCCGACTAAAACACGAGGCACACGCCCTGTCCCCACTGTGGCGGTCAATCGGTCGTCTTCGACAGACGCGACACGAGTTGCCTTCAATGCGGACACATCGTCTATGACCGCAATGCGCGACCCTCTTCCCAGTTACTAGGCCTGGACATCACTCCCGACGCGTGACCCTGACCCACTCAATGCGCCCGCCATCGTAGAAAGCCCAATTCCACAGGTTGACGACAATGACAAGGCAGACAACGGCTGCCTTCGAGGGAGTCAAGGTAGCGGGAGAAAGGCTGGTAGCAGGGGCGGGAATCGAACCCGCGACACATGGCTTATGAAGCCACTGCTCTAACCGCTGAGCTACCCTGCCACCGAAGGCGAGTGTAGCAACCGACCTTCACGGCGGTCAACGACGCGGTGCACGCCTACCTAGCTTATGTCACCTAGACTGGTGGTCACACGAAGTAGTGTCTGCAAGCTTCGTCGATGGTAGCAGGACTGAGAGCCCGCTCGCCTCCCTGGTAGCGAGCGGTATCCGCTATGGTTTCGACGATGTCGCGAGGGTGGCAACCGCGCATATCACGGAGCCCGTTACTGGAATACTGGTCCATGAAGTAGTTGGCGGCGGCCTCGTCGTAGGCCACACTGTTACTCTGGCACTCGCGCTTCAGTATCTCGATGAAGATGGAAGAGTCCGGCCCTGGGATCTCCACCTTATAGCGAATCCGTCGCAGGAACGCGTCGTCCGCCAGCTCCGCCGGAGGCTTGTTGGACACGAAGACCGGGATCGTGTCGAAGGGGACCTCGAACCTGGCGCCAGTGTGGAGCGACAGGTAGTCGATCTGTCTTTCCAACGGGGTGACCCAACGGTTGAGCAGGTAAACCGCGTCCAGGCGCTGGCGCCCGAAATCGTCGATGATCATGAAGCCGCCGTTGGCCTTCATCTGTATCGGCGCCTCATACCTCTTGTGCACCTCATCCAGCATGAGCTCCAGGTGATTGGCAGCGAGCTCTCCCGCGGCGAACACCGTCGGGCGCCGGATGACAACCCAGCGTCGATCAGGCTTCGCCGACCCTGCTGACTCACCGCCGTCCGCGGCATCGACCGCCTCATGGGTGGAAGGGTCATATACTTGAATTAACTCCCGCATCACCTCAACGGCGTATGGGATCAAGATGTGGCCGGGCAAAGCCTGTGCTAGCCCCACGGCGGCGCTCGTCTTGCCGTTCCCGGAGGCACCGTAGATGAGGGTGGCCCGCTTGGAGCTAACCGCCTGTCCGATGAGGTCCAGCGTCCGCTGCGGAAGGACCAGGCGCGACAAGCTCTCTTCGATCTTCTGCCGCGGAATCTCAACGTTATGAATCGATTGCCTGCGCACTTGATCGACGTAGGCCTGCAACGGCACCGGCGCCGCGCCAACGTAGCCACTCATCGCCAGCGCTGCTAGGGCCCGATATATACCGGCCGAGGTCAGGACGAATCGCAACGTCCCCTCAGAGCGTCCCGTCCCGCCGGTCACCTCGCAGAGTCGCTCTCGCTTCAAGTACTGGAGAACGTCCGTCGTTACAGTCATGGACAAACCTAGGCGTTTGGCGATCTCAAACCCTTCGATGTTGCTGGCGACGTACAGCGTCTTCAGGGCGAGGTCAGTCAAGACGCCTATTTCCAGTCCCGTACCGGCGATTGAACCAGGGGCTACCGGTCGTTCGACATCTATCTCCATAGCAAGCTCCTGTGATAGCGGCTGACAGCAGCCAGTGCTGCGTAATCTCTTTACGAGTTACTTCACTACTTAAACAGCCATCCCAGCCAGATGTTACGAACACCGTTGGGCGCCTCCGTATCCCAATGGCGATGCCCGCCCCTGCCACCAGTCTCTACCCGCCTGCGGTAATGCCGTCCGCCGCCGGGTTGTGGCACTTGATAGAATGGGTGTGCAATGGCCACGGCAGCCCCCAATCAGTTGCTGGAGCAGGCGCGCGCCCTGCCGGCGCGCCCGGGCGTCTACATCTTCCGTAACGCTAAGGGCGACGTGATCTACGTGGGCAAGGCGGCCTCCCTCAGGAGCCGCGTGCGCTCCTACTTCGGTTCGCCTCACAGCCTGGAGCCGAAGACGCGCCGCCTGGTGGAGAAGATCACCGACGTCGAGTACGTCGTCACCGCCAGCGCCCAGGAGGCGCTTATCCTGGAGGCGAGCCTGGTCAAGCGCCACCAGCCGTTCTTCAACGTTCGCCTCAAGGACGATAAGCACTACCCCTACCTGAAGATCGACCTGTCCGAGGAGTGGCCGCGGGTGGAGATCACGCGGCGGGTACTGGACGACGGCGCCCGCTACTTCGGCCCCTACGCCTCGGCCGGTTCGGTCCGGCGCACGCTGGACCTGGTGAAGAAGCTGTTCCCCTGGCGCTCCTGCACCAAGACGATTACCGGCAACGACCCTCGCCCCTGCCTGGACTATTACATCCAACGCTGCATCGGCCCCTGCGCCTCGCTCTGCTCGAAGCAGGAATACGACGAAGTCGTCCGGCAGGTGATCCTGTTCCTGGAGGGGCGCACGGAGGAGGTGACGCGAGATCTCCGCCGCAGTATGGGGGAGGCGTCCGCGAGCCTGGAGTACGAGCGGGCGGCCCGCCTGCGCGACCAGGTTCAGGCCATCGAGCGGACGACGGAGCGACAGGTGATGGAGGTGGTGGAGCGGGTGGACATGGACGTGTTCGGCCTGGCGCGGGAGGGCGCGGAGGCCGGCGTGCAGGTGTTCTTCGTGCGGCAGGGCAACGTGATCGGTCGCGATACGTTCGCCCTGGACGGCGCCACGGACGAGCCGGAGGCCGAGGTGCTGGCCAGCTTCCTGAAGCAGTTCTACCAGTCGGCGGCGTACGTGCCGAAGCGGGTGCTCCTCCCCTTCCCGGTGAGCGACCAGACCCTCATCCAGGAGTGGCTGTCGCAGCGGCGGGGGAAGAAGGTGGAGGTGCTGGCGCCGCAGCGGGGCGATAAGCGGGCGCTGGTGCAGACCGCCGTGGAGAACGCCCGCGAGTCGCTACAGGTGGCGCGGGCGAAGTGGCTGGCGGACAGCGGCAAGGCGCGCGAGGCGCTGGAGCAGCTAGAGGAGGAGCTGAACCTGCCCTCGCCGCCGCAGCGGATCGAGTGCTACGACATCTCGAACATCCAGGGCACGTCCGCCGTGGGGTCGATGGTGGTGTTCGTCGAGGGGCGGCCGCAGCCGGCGGAGTACCGCCGCTTTCGCATCAAGTCCGTGGCCGGGCCGGACGACTTCGCGATGCTCCAGGAGGTGCTGCACCGCCGCTTCAAGCGCACGGCGGAGGTGATAGAGGAGCGGGCGAAGGCGGGGGCCGAGGCGGACGGGTCGTTCGGGGCGGTGCCGGACCTGGTGATCGTGGACGGGGGTAAGGGGCAGGTGTCGGCGGCGCACGACGAGATGCGCAACCTGGGGGTGGGCCACATACCGCTGGCGGGGCTGGCGAAGCGGTTCGAGGAGCTTTACGTGAAGGACGTTTCGGAGCCGATAGTGCTGCCGAGGACGTCGCAGGCGCTGTACCTGGTGCAGCGCATCCGCGACGAGGCGCACCGGTTCGCGATCACGTATCACCGCAAGCTGCGGGCGAAGACGGGGATGCGATCGGCGCTGGACGCGGTGCCGGGGGTGGGCCCGAAGCGGAAGAAGGCGCTGCTACGGAAGTTCGGCTCGCTGAAGGCGGTGCGGGAGGCGGGGGTGGAGGAGATCGCGGCGACGCCGGGGTTCACGCGCTCGCTGGCGGAGAAGGTGCTGGCGGGGCTATAGCCCCTACTGCACCACGAACGTGCCCACCATCTGGGTGGGGTGCACGTCGCAGCGGAAGAAGTAGACGCCGGGCTCCGGCGGCTCGAACGTGATCGTCTCCGTGCAGTCGGTGCAGATCGGCGTGCCAGCGATGAGCTCGGAGGCCGAGTCATCGGTATAGACAGCCCAGTTGTGGGGGATGCCAGGGTCGACGTTGTCGGCGGTGAGGGTGACTTGCCCGCCGGCGGGCACGGTGATGTCGACCGTGTCGAACTGGATGGCGGGGATCATGGCGACGTCCACCGTGGCGCCCTCGCCCGCGGTCTCACCGTCAGAGGGCGTCTCCTCGGCGACGGCTTCGCCGTCCTCCGGCTCCACGTCCTCGATGCCGGCGTCGGAAGAGAGCGTGAAGGCGAGGACGAAAGTTCCGGCGACGGCGGCGAGAACAAAGGCGATCAACGCCTCGCCCAGGGGCAGTTTCGCGAGGTCAAGCTTCATAAGCGTGTCGAGCCACCAGCGGCAGGCTCCATTTATATATAACGGAGCGGGGTCTTAGGCGCTAGACGCTGCCGGTTTATTCGGATGCTATACTTCGAAGTGGAGACGGAAGATGGCTACGCTTGTCGAACACCTTAGCCGCTCCAAGACCACCCTTCTGGCGGAGCTGGCCCAGGAGATCAGGGACCGACGGGTGCTGGAGGCGATCGCCAGGGTGCCGCGAGAGCGGTTCGTGCCGCGGGAGCTGCGGCCCTACGCGTACGAGAACCGACCCCTACGGATCGGACAGGGCCAGACGATATCGCAGCCGCTGATCGTGGCGATGATGACGCAGGCGCTTTCGCTGCAGGGGGACGAGAAGCTGCTGGAGGTGGGCACGGGCTCCGGCTACCAGGCGGCGCTGCTCTCGCAACTGGCGGCAGAGGTGGTCAGCGTGGAGCGCGTGCCGGAGCTGGCGGAGCGGGCGGGGCGGTTGCTGGCGGAGCTGGGATACGCGAACGTTAGCGTTCACGCGGCCGGCGAGACGCTTGGCTGGCCCGACGATGCGCCGTACGATGCGATCATCGTGACGGCCGCCGCGCCCAGGGTGCCGCAGGAGCTGATGGAGCAGCTGGTCATGGGCGGGCGAATGGTGATCCCGGTAGGGAGCCGTGACCTGCAGGAGTTGGTGCGGGCGGTACGGAGCCCGGAGGGGCCGGCGCTGACCAACCTAGGGCCTTGCCGGTTCGTGCCGCTGCTGGGTCCCGGCGCTTGGGCAGAAG
Source organism: Chloroflexota bacterium (assembly GCA_022561095.1). Lineage (GTDB taxonomy): Bacteria > Chloroflexota > Dehalococcoidia > SM23-28-2 > RBG-16-64-32 > JADFNQ01. Next base: position 6,742 of record JADFRV010000070.1, read on the forward strand.
GTAACCCCTACAGAAGGCCACGACCGCACTGACGGCGTTCTCCGCTGACATAAGCAGCACAGGGCGCGTTATTAGTTCACCAGGCGACGGCAAAGCTCGTCTGGAAATCGTTAACCGGAACGATTATGACGCGTTCTCCCCATAGACTGACAATATCGGGCGCCGGATTTTCGAAAATTAGTCATCGAATATACCGGCAACCGCTAGACAAAGGAAGGAGGTGACAATAAGATATGGCAGTCAGTTCCCCTGGCAGGCTTCGTAGTACGGAGAGCTCTTCCATGCGCAAAAGTATTGGCGAGTTTCTGGTTTTCCTTGCCGTGGAGAAAGGAGCGTCCGCAAATACGATAGCCGCCTACAAGAATGACCTCCAGCAGCTCGCCGACTTCATTGGATCCCGCGCAAGCAGTGACGGCTGGCAAAGCCTGAGCCGGTCCGATATCCAGGATTTCATCCTGGACCTTAAGGAGCGGGGCTACACGGAAACGTCCGTGGCCCGCAAGGTGGCGGCCGTCCGCTCATTCTTCGCGTTCCTGGCCGCAGAGGGCTCCATCACCGCTAACCCCACGGAGGGGCTCAGCTCCCCTCGTGTGGGGAAGACCCTGCCCAAAGCGATCAGCCCCAATGAGGTCGACGAGCTCTTGGAGCAACCAGCCCGCCGCTCCACCCCGGAAGCGAAGCGGGACCGCGCGATGCTGGAACTCCTGTACGCCACCGGCATGCGGGTGACGGAGCTGGTGTCCCTGGACATGGAAAACCTGAACCTGGACCCGCGCTCCCCCTTCGTGAGGTGCATAGGCAAGGGAGCGAAAGAGCGTTCGATCCCGATCCACGACCACGCCCTCGAGGCGGTGAACGGTTATCTCGAGGACGGCAGGCCGATGATGGTTCGCAACCACAACGAGCCGGCGTTGTTCGTCAACCGCCGTGGAGAGAGGCTCACCAGGCAGGGCTTCTGGCTGATCCTCAAGGGCTACGCCAAGTCAGCCAACCTGGGCGATGGGGTAACGCCGCACACGCTGCGCCACTCCTTCGCTACCCACATGCTGCGCGGCGGCATGCCCTTGCGGAACGTCCAGGAGATGCTGGGTCACGCCAACATCTCAACCACCCAGGTCTATACCCACCTCACCAGCGACCACGTGCGGGAGGTCTACGAGCGGGCACATCCGCGCGCTCAGTAGCAACGGCTTCAACACAGTGTGGTGATGGGGAGGGCGGCGTACGGAATACGTATAGCCGCCCTCCTTCTGGTTATGGGGGCTATCGCCGCCTGCGACAACGATAGCCCCACACCTCCCACATCACCGACCAGCGAGCCGCCGCCCGCTCCCACAGCCATCCCCACGGAGGCCACACCGCCACCACCATCGCCATCGACAGAGGAGCCGCCTGACCGTGACCTCATCGATCTGGCGCGGCGGTTCCGCGGCCTGCCGCCGGACACGCCCCGGATCGCTCGCCAGTCGCCGTTCAATTACAGCGTCGGCGACCGCGAGGAGTTCAGCATCCTGGAACTGAACGGGCCTTCGCTGCGCACGGTCACAGCCAGCGTACGAGCGGTCACGCAGCGCGCCTACTTCTTCGTGGAGGACGGCATCGGCGTGGACGCCTCAGCCCTGGAGACGATCGGCAGCGACTTCGAGACGTTGGTCTACCCCCGCGTGACCGCCGCCTTCGGACGGGAACGGTCGCCGGGCGTGGACGGTGACGCCCGAATCAGCATCGTCCACGCCAACCTCAGCGGCGCCGGCGGTTACGTCAGCTCCTCCGACGCCTACCCCCGGTCAGCGGTGCCCCGCAGCAACGAGAGGGAGGCGATATACCTGGACGCCTCCTTCTTGGACTCGCCAGGGGCTGTCTACAACGCGATTCTGGCCCACGAGCTCCAGCACCTGATCCACGCTAATGCGGACGATGGCGAAGAAGCCTGGGTGAACGAGGGGCTCTCGCAGGTGGCGGCGGAGCTGGCCGGCGGCGGGACGACAGCGGCAGGCAGCTTCCTGGCCGATCCAGACAGTCAACTCAATCACTGGCCGCAGGGGGGCGGCGTCCACTACGGGGAATCGCAGCTCTTCTTCCGCTATCTGCTGGACCGGTTCGGCGGCCGGGAGAACGCGGCGGCGCTTCTGGCCACACCCGAGGACGGGATAGCGGGGGTGGGCGCCTACCTCCAGCCGTTTGAGACCTCGTTCCTTGAGGTCTTCGCGGACTGGCTCGTCGCCAACTACCTGGACGAAGACTCCGGCCCCTACGCGCACGAAGGAGCCAGCCTGACCGTCTCAACCGTCACCACGATAGGCAAGGCCAGCGAGGGGGACGGCAGCGTCAGCCAGTTTGCGGCCGATTACCTGGAGATCGATCCGCCGACGGGCGGCACGGTCTTCACGTTCGACGGCTCAGACCAGGTAGGCATCGGCATAGAGCCCCGCGACGGCGCGTTCTGGTGGTCGAACGCGGGTGACGGCATGGACAGCCGGCTGACGCGCGAGTTCGATCTCAGCGGGCTTACCTCCGCCACTCTGCGCTTCTGGACCTGGTTCGAGACCGAGCTGGGCTGGGACTACGCCTACGTCGCCGCCTCCAGGGACGGCGGCCAGACCTGGGAGGCGCTCCCCGGCCGTCAGACCACGGAGTTCGACCCGGTAGCGCTCGCCTACGGGCCGGGCTACAGCGGCAGCAGCGACGGCGAGTGGGTGCAGGAGGAGATAGACCTCACACCGTACGCCGGCGGCGAGGTGCTGCTCCGGTTCGAATACGTCACGGACGACGCGACCCACGAGCGAGGCTTCGCGGTGGACGATATCGAGATACCGGAGCTGGCTTTCGCCGATGGCGTGGATGCCGGGAACGGATGGCAGGCGGAGGGGTTCCGCCGCATCGACGAGCCGCTGCCGCAGCGATTCCTCGTGCAGCTCATCGAGCGGGGCGAGCCGAATCCGCCCAAGGCGGACCGCCTGGAGCTGGGGCCCGGCAACCGGTTGGAGATAGCGTTGGACGGCCCGGTTACTATCGTCGTGGCGGCCGTCACCGAGGGGACGACGGAGGCCGCCACCTACCGCTGGTCCCTGCGGGCGGACTGACCGCGTCGCGTTGCCGCCCAAAGGCGCCACGGGTATCATGAG
>JADFRV010000071.1 GCA_022561095.1 Chloroflexota bacterium
CCCACCAGCGCCAGCAGGCCTGGGGGAACGGACCGCATATACCGCAAGGCAGTCCCCCTCGCTGCTCGCGCCGCGCGGGCCGGGCTAGCTCTTCAGGAGCGCCAGCACCTGGTCGTGGAGCAGGCCGTTGCTGGCCACGGCGTCACCACCGCGGATGGTGCGCTCGCCGCGCCAGTCGGTGAACCGCCCACCCGCCTCCTCGATGACCGGCAGCAGAGCGGCGCAGTCCCAGACGTGCATCCGGCGGTCGATCATAACGTCGGCGCGACCGGTAGCGACCAGTGCGTACCCGTAGCAGTCTCCCCACGTCCTGACCGCAGCCACCGCCGTCGCGAGGCGGCCCAGCGCCGCGGACCCGACGGGGTCTTCCTCGGGCCGCAGCCCCGTGGCGAGGCACAGGGTAGCGCCGACCTCGGAGGTGCTCGAGACCCGCGCCCGCTGGCCGCGCCAGTGGCAGCCTTCCCCCCTGGCGGCCGCAACCGTCTCGCCGAGCGCCGGGAGATGGATGACCCCGACCACGGGCCCGTCCTCCCGCTCTAGGCCGATGAGCACGCCATAGAGCGGCACTCCCCGCACGAAGGAGTAGGTGCCATCGATCGGGTCGATGATCCACCGTCGCCGGGCCTGGGGCCGCGCCTCGCCGAACTCCTCGCCGACTATGCCATCGTTCGGAAACCGCGATTCGATCGCCTGCCGGATGTACGTTTCCGCCTCCCGGTCCGCGACCGTGACCGGCGAGGCATCGGCCTTCGTCTCTACCGAGAACCGTCCCTGGAAGTAGTTGAGAGTGATCTCGCCGGCCCTCTCCGCGAGATCGACAGCGAATTCAAGCAGATCGCTAAGGGGTTCCCCGGCCACTGCTAAGCTCTTCTACCCTACTTCCACCTTCGCCGTCACGCCGAGGTGGTCCGACGGAAACAGGCTGTCGTCGTCCGGATGAGGGGTATCGAACGCCAGCCCGGCCTCCACGACGCGGGCCCCGGACACGAACACGTAGTCCAGACAGCCCGGCGGCGAGGGGTCCCAGGTGTTCACCGGCGTCGGCCAGGTCTTCTCAGGCTCGCTGCCGTGGGCGGCCTCGTACGCGGAAGCGAACCGGCCCTTCATCAGCGCCACCGCCGGCTCATCGGGGTAGGCGTTGAAGTCCCCGACGACCACGGTGGCCGCCGCTCCCTGCCACGTGCCGACCCAGGCGAGCAGCCGTTCGGCCTCGGCGAGCCGCTGGTCCGATGCCGACGGCGGGAAGTGGAGGTGGGTGTTGTAGAAGTCCAGGGCGGCGCCATCTTCCAGCCGTATCCGGAGCCGCTGGGCCACATCCTCATGCTGGAGGTAATCAAGCCCTTCGTGCGCCTCCACCGGCAACCGCGACATGACCGCCTGCGCCTGAGAATGCGCGTTCCTGCCGGGACGCGCCATATGGTAGACACGATAGTGCGTCGAGCCAGCCAGGCGATCATTTGCGAGGCGGCAGATGGACATCCCCTGGTCGGTGGCCAGGTTCACCTCCTGGAGTCCGATTACGTCCGGCCGGAGCGCCGTAAGCTGGTCAAGTAGAAGCGGCAACCTTTCCTCCCAGCGGCCGATATTGTTGAACAGGTTGAGAGTCGCCACTGTGACGATGCTCACCACGCGCCTCGCCGACTAGCCGAGCGTCTTCCTCAGCGGCCGGGTGGCGACCTTTTCCAAGAAAGCACGCAGGGCGGCGTTGAACAGCGCCGGGCGCTCCCACTGTGGGGAGTGGCCCGTCTCCGGAATCACCTCGACGGTAGCGTCGGGGATGAGCTGTGCCAGCTTCAGAGAGGCTTCGATGAGCGGAGGCATATCCAGGTCGCCGTAGATGATGAGTGTGGGCGTCCGGATATTGTTAGCCCTGCCTTCCGTGCCCTCCCACGCCGTGAGGCCGTTCCAGGCGCCGATGAACGCGTCCACGGACATGCGCGAGAGGCGCTTCTTCGTCTCCTCTAGGCGCTCGGCCGGCATGTGGGGCGGCGGCGGCAAGGCCAGTGCCATATCGGCCACAGCGGCCATCCCCTTCGACTCCGCCATGCCGAATTGGAGGCCACGCCATACCGCGATCACCGAGTCAGCATCCAGGTTGAATCGGTGCGCCGTGTCGTGAAGCGTAAGCGAGAGCAGCTTCTGAGGGCTGCGGAGAGCGACCTCCTGGACGGCGGCGCCGCCCATGGAGTGGCCGAGCAGGTGGTAGCGGTCGAATCCGACGTGCTCTGCCAGCGCCTCCACGTCGTGCGACATCTGCGGGACCGTGTAGACGGATCGGTCCGGCGGCGCCTGCGACTCTCCGTGCCCTCGCAGATCGAGAACGAGGACGCGGTGGGTCCGGGAGAACTCCGGGATCAGGTGACGCCAGTCGGAGATGTCGCCCGTGTAGCCGTGGACCAGGACCAGCGCCTCGCCGGAGTCGCCGTGGAGTTCGTAGTACAGGTCAACACCGTTGATCGCCGCAGATGGCATGTCCCTCTCCTTCGCGCAGCTGGCTTAAGGTGGCGAGATGTCCCGCCCATTGTCCGCAGCCAGAGCGGGCGGGGTCAAGCCCATACCCATTCGGGTGGGATTCCGGAAGTCGCCTATGGGGAACAGAGAGCGCCTCTATCGGCGACGCTGACATAGCAGTAGTATTGGGGGCCAGGGGTCATCAATGTCGATAAGCAAGCGTGAACAGGACGCCCTCGACCGCTGGAAGCCCGGCCATAAATGGTATAACCATTTCGTGGCCGCCGTGGTTATTCGCCTCTCCAAGCTCCTCATGACGACGCTGAACTCGCTGGACATCGAGGGGTTGGAGAAATTCGAGGCTCTTCAACATCGCCAGGGCCGCGGCCTGCTGACGTTCAGTAATCACGTCTCGCTGTTTGACGATCCCATACTTCCACCCAACTTTGGCCTGCCCCGTTACGAGGAGATCCGATGGGCCGCTACAGACGCAATCAACTTCTTCGGGTCACCGTTCATGGCGTGGTTCTTTACCTCCGGCAAAGGCGTCCCGATAGTCCGCGGCGCGGGGCTGGACCAACCCGGCTTTCACTTTCTGCTCGACCGACTGCGCGAAGGTCAGTGGGTTCACATCTTCCCTGAAGGCGGAAGGACCCGGCACCCGCTGGCCCTGATGACCCGCCCCTTCAAGTCCGGGATCGGACGTATGATGGCGGAGACGCAGCCAATAGCCCTCCCCTATTACCACTATGGGATGCACGAGATCCTGCCGATCGGCTCGAAACTCCCGCGAAGAGGCAAGGCCGTACGAATCGTGTTCGGGGATCCGATCGATTGCGACGAGCGATATCTTCAGGGCATCGCCCGGCAGGCTGAGGGAGCGGAGCTAAGCGGCCCGGCCTTGTGGGAAGCGCTGGCCGCCCGAACCTACGACGCATTGAGACATCTGGAGCTCGCGGTGCACCCCAGCGCCCGCGAGTGAATCGTCGCCGATGCGTTGAGCGTCCCGAATATCGGCGCTCTGTCTCGGCCTGCCAGGTGTAGGTGATGGATGACACCGGGGCTTGCTGAGCTGACGAAGAGTGCCACCCTAAACCTTCTCGTCGCTCACGGGACACTATCTGATCGCACTATAATGTGTAAAATAGTAGAATCACGCATAGCCCCGCCCGAAAGGATCGGTGACCATGCTGGCCCAGTTCGTCGAGGCCGTTAAGAACCTGGAACACCAGCGCAACGTGACCACCCTGGACGTTGCGGAGCTTGCAGCGCGGGCTCAGCCTGTGGGCAGGCCCACAACCTACGGTGGGCTCAGCTTCTTCAGCAACGTCCGCAACAGGAGCGCCGGCCAATCGGTCGTATTCGGCAGCGAACGAGTGCGCCAGAAGAGCCTGACCCCCACTCAACAGGCCATCGTCGACAAACTGGATTCCACCCTGGCGACCGTGCGCGAATACCTGAAGATCGCCCCTCTCATCTGCCTTAAGCGGACTATCGGCGACAACGACCAGTTTGAGCCGAAGTGCACCCTTTATCTATCCACTCAGCGCTCCGACAACATACGCCAGGCTCATCTGTGGGCCGGCACGCTGAAGGGCTACGCGCCCGGCACTCCCGGGCCGGAGCTGCACCTGCTGTGCATACCGGAGTGGCCTGAGCAGAACCGGCAGGTCCTCATCTTCCCCGAGGAGCGACTAACCGTGGTGCTGGGCAGCGACTACGTCGGCGAGGTGAAGATGGGCTTCCTGCGCATGGCCATGTGGGAAGCCAAGCAGGAAGGCATGCTGGCGATCCACGCCGGCTCCAAGCTCCTGACGGCCCGGCAGCAGGATGGCACGCTCAAACGCTATGGGATGCTCCTCTTCGGCCTGTCCGGGACCGGGAAGACCACCCATTCCTGTCACGACCATGGTCTGAACGGCGATGGCGAGGGGATCGAGATCCTTCAGGACGACATCGTATTTCTGCGCAAGGACGGCTCCGCCCTGGGCACTGAGCAGGGTTTTTACCTGAAAACGGACGGAATCAGTCCGGAGAATCAGCCTATCATCCACAAGGCCCTCACCTCACCGCAAGCCTCGTTTGAGAACGTGATGGTGGACGACGAGGGTAACGTCGACTTTGTCAACCTTACCCTGGGCAGCAACGGGCGCGCCGTTATCCCTCGAGAGACGCTCGCTCCTCACGTCTCACGAGACATCAATCTGCCTCCGATGAGCGAGCTGGACGGTCTCATAATAGCCTTCATCACCCGCAGGATGACGGTCCTTCCCATCGTCTCCAGGCTGAGCCCGCCGCAGGCGGCCGCCGCCTTCATGCTGGGAGAGAGCATCGAGACCAGCGCCGGCGACCCCAGGCGGGCCGGACAATCGGTGCGGGTGGTGGGCACCAACCCCTTCATCATCGGCGACCAAGCCGAGCACGGTAACTGGTTCTACGAGTTCCTCAAAGCCAACGAAGGAAAGAGCCAGAGCTATATCCTGAACACAGGCGGCGTGGGCGAGATCACTGAACGTGACGCCGAGGGGCGGCCGATCACCAGGCAGAAGACGCTTCGTGTGGCCATTCCAGAGATGGCCGCCATAATCGGGGGAGTCGCCGGCAGCGCGATCGAATGGGAGAAAGAGGCGAAGTTCGGCACCCTGGTACCGGCGTCCGTGGACGGGCTTGATATGGGCAAGTTCCGCCTGGACAATTTCTACAGCCGGGAGCAGGCGGACGAGTACGTCACGCAGCTAAAGGAAGAGCGAAGGGAGTGGCTGGCGCGCTTTCCGGAGTTGAGCCGGGAGATCGCCGAAGCGCTACCGTAGCTACATACCGGCGCTGGAGGCATCCAGCGCCGCCAGCTCGTCGGCGCCCAGGCGCAGCTCCGGAGCGGGCAGCAGGTCTGCGAGCTGCTCAGGCGTGTTCGCGCCGACGATCGGCGCTGTGACCGCGGGCTTCGAGAGCAGCCAGGCGAGGGCTACGGCGGCGACGTGCGTATCGTGCGCCTTCGCCACCGCATCAAGCGCGTCGACCACGCCGAAGCCCCGCTCAGTCATGTAGCGCTTCGCGCCCTCCGCCCGCTGGCTCTTGGGCGGCGGCCGCTCCCTCCGGTACTTCCCCGTGAGGAAGCCGCCCGCGAGCGGGCTATAGGGGATGACGCCGATCTCCTCTCGCGCGCACAGGGCCGCGAGCGCGTCCTCGAACTCGGCGCGATGGACGAGGCTGTAGTGTGGCTGTAGCGAGACGAAGCGGGCCAGCGCCTTCTCGCCGGCGACCCTGTGCGCCTCCTCGAGCTGCGCCGCCGTGTAGTTCGAGGCGCCGACGTAGCGCACCTTGCCGGAGGCGATCAGCTCGCTGAAGACGGAGAGCGTCTCCTCAATCGGAGTATCCTCGTCCGGCCAGTGGCACTGGTACAGGTCTATCGTCTCCACCTGCAAGCGGCGCAGGCTGTCCTCAACCGCGCGCTGGATATGTGGGCGGCTCAGCCCCTCACCGTCGGGGCCCTCCCACATGCGGGCGCGCACCTTCGTCGCGACGATCAGGCGCCCGCGGTTGCGCCGTGCCTTCATCCAGCGCCCGATGATCTCCTCAGACACGCCGCCCGGGTTGCCGGGCGCCCATTGGCTGTACATGTCGGCGCTGTCTAGGAAGTTGCCGCCGGCCTCTACGAACGCGTCCATGACGGCGAACGACGCGCTTTCGTCCGCGGTCCAGCCGAACTGCATCGTGCCCAGACAGAGGGCCGATACCTGGAGATCAGTTGCACCGAGCCTGCGCGGTGTCAAAGCCTGAGCGGTCACCACCACATCATATCGTCCAACTCCTCGCCTTCGCCAGCCCGCGGCGGGCTGGTCCAGAGGCCGGTGGCCAGGTACTTCCAGCCGCCGTCGGCGAATAGGAGCACCACATCGCCGCGAGGAAGGCGTTGAGCCACCTTGAGAGCGGCATGGAGCACGGCGCCGGAAGAGACGCCGGCGAAGATCCCTTCGCGACGCATCACCTCCGCGGCGGCGCGAAAGGCGTGCCGGCTGCTCACCAATATCTTGCCGTCCAGGAAGTCGAGGTCGAGGATGGGCGGGATGAAGCCCTCGGCCAGGCTCCTGAGACCCTGGAGCTGGTTGCCGGGATGCGGCTCAACGGCGATGACCTGCGTTGCGGAGTTCGCTTCTTTGAGTCGCCGACCGACACCCATGAGGGTGCCGCCGGTGCCAAGACCGGCGACGAAGACGTCTACTCCGGGGAGGTCATCGAGTATCTCGGGCCCGGTCGTATCGTAGTGCGCCTGGGTGTTCAGAGGATCGGCGAACTGATCGAGGAGGAGCTCGTCCTCTCGCTGGGCGAATCCCTGTGCGACAGCAATAGCCTTCCGCATCCCCTGCTCGGCCGGCACCCACTCGATCGTGGCGCCGTACGCCGATAGCGTGCGTGGTATCTCGTCAGCGATGTTCTCGGGCATGACGACGCGAACCCTATGGCCTCGGGCGCGGCCGACCAGGGCGAGAGCGATGCCGGTATTGCCGGTGGACGCGACCACGATCGCGCCGCCGGGCCGCAGGCGTCCCGTTCGTTCTGCGGCCAGCACCATCTGTAGCGCGATGCGATCCTTTACGCTGCCGCTGGGGTTCTGCCCCTCCAGCTTGGCGAAGAGACGCACGCCCGGCTTGGGGCTGCAGTTGCGTAGCTCTATCAGCGGCGTGCGACCGATAGCATGCAGAATGTCGTCGTTGAGCATGGTCTTCTCCTCACGAATTCTATCCGGTCATCGCGGGCGATTACCAGTGGACGTTGCGGCGGCGGGCGTAATGTCGGAGACTACCACTCGCAGGCCCGCGGACTCCATTGGCAAGAAAGGAACGGACACATGAACCCGGAGGGCAAGGTAGCGTTGGTCACGGGAGGCAGCTCCGGCATCGGCAGGGCGACGGCCCTCCTCCTGGCAGAGGCGGGAGCATCGGTCGTCGTCGCCGACATCGACGGTGAAGGGGGAGCCGAGACAGTATCGCTCATCGAGCAGGCGGGCGGCAAGGCGGCGTTCGTCGAGAGCGACATCACCAAGCGGGAAGAGCTTGAGCGCATGGTCGCGTTCGCCGAAGAGACCTACGGGGGGCTGGACATCCTGCACAACAACGCCGGCATCGCCCTTCCCCCGCCCCGCTTCCCGGACACCCCCGCGGAGCGATGGGAGCAGGCCCTCGCCGTTAACCTGTGGGCGGTCATCGCCGGGACACAGGCTGCAGTGCCGGCGATGCGCCGTCGCGGTGGCGGCGTTATCGTCAACACCGCCTCCATTGCAGGGGTCACCCAGTACCTGCCGGACGCCATCTACGCAGCGACCAAGCACGGCGTCGTTGGCCTGACGCGGGCGCTCGCCTTCCTGAAGGGCGAGGCGAACATCCGCGTCAACTGCGTCTGCCCCGGCGTCGTGGACACACCTATGCTCACCAAGCTGATACCGGAGCTGACGGCGGAACAGCGGGCCCAGCGCGAGGCGCTCGTGAGGTCGATGCCGCTCATCCCGCCCCGCGAGATCGCGGAGGCGGTGCTGGAGTTCGTGCGCGACGATTCACTGGCAGGCGAGGCGATGGGCGTTATATACGGACGGCCGCGCAAGCTGATCCCCCCCGCCGTCAGCTTTCGCCGCGACCCCACCCAGCGTATGCCGAACTAGCGTCGGCGCCGATAGAAAGGAGCAGACATGGTCGCCTGTGTGCACGTGGCGAAGATCCTCCCGGGGAAGAAGGAGGAGTTCATGCAGCAGCTCAAGGAGGGGTTCGAGACGGGCCGGGAGGCGCTGCGCTCCTTCGGCTTCACGCGCATCGTCTCCTTCACGACGCCGGAGGTTGTCGGCGACGGTGAAGCCCTGCTGGCGCTGGCGGCCGGAGCGCGCGGCGCCGACCTGTTGGTGACCACCGGCGGCGTCTCGGTCGGCGAATACGACGTGGTCAAAACAGTCTTATCAAGACTCGGTGAAATTAACTTCTGGCGCGTGGCAATGAAGCCGGGAAAACCACAGGCGTATGGCATTGCTGATGGAAAACCGATCTTCGGTCTGCCGGGGAATCCGGTGTCTTCGCTCGTTGTGTTTGAACTCTTTGTCCGTCCGGCGCTGCTCAAAATGGCGGGACACACCGATCTGCTTCGTCCAACTTTCAAAGCGGTTTTGGAGGAAGATGTTGCCAACAAAGATGGGCGAGTCAGCTTCATGCGCGCAATCATCGAACAACGTGACGGAAAGTATTATGCAAGAACAACCGGTCCGCAGGGGTCAGGTATCCTCTACTCCCTTGTCTTAGCCAACGGATTTATCGTCATTCCGTCGGGGGCAACACTCAAAGCCGGTGACGAAATTGAGGCGCAGTTTTTGGGATAACCGCATCATAGCACACTGTATTCTAGACTTCGGAAGTTTGCCACAAAACAATTGAAGTCACAATCGTATGCAAAACTTCCGAAGTCTGACTGCCTGCCATCATCTTGACCATTACACAATCCTGAAATTTCAGCCGAACAACCGTAACTTCCTCTCCTGAATTCCTGCCAGAGACTTTCAACGGTTGATACTCCTATGATCCGAATCTACTGACTTGTACTTTAAAGGTGACGGACAATGGTCCGCTGGATTCGGCGTCCTGCCATCGGCGTATGGCATTTTTTTGTTGACACAGATCTGCGAATGAATACAATAGAAGGCCTCACGAAGCTTACCTGACGAGTGCCCATACGCAGCCTGTTGTTTATTCGTCAGTCACTACCGGACGCTCATTTCACTCTCGCGCACACCAAAGCACTTTGGGTATTGCACTTTAACGTACTTTAACCTTTCTTAATAACAACGATGACAATAAGGCGGTGGAAATTCCAAAGCGACTCGAATCAAATTTTTTTTCTAACTCTACTATCAGTTCCGCAGAATTTCAAAGAATCCATTTATGATGTGGTTTCCCACGATGGCGTGAAATGGTGTTCGTGCAAACCCGCATGAATTTTGCGGAAGTATAGCTCTCTTCGTAAATGTCTAATTTGTTATCCGCAAAAAACATATAAACTTCAAACTGAGGAGGACATATCAATGGCTGAAATGATAATTCCAGGAACATACATTGACGTGCGTTCTGAGGGGCTAATTTCGGCAGGACGAGTCGCTACCGGCATCGTGGGTGTTGTTGGGACGGCTGCCAGAGGACCGGTTGGACAACCCGTTACCTTAGCCGGATTTGCCGATGCAAGGGAGACTTTTGGATTACCGAAAGATGGGGCAAATCCGCTTACACTTGTCAGAGCCCTCGAGCACATCTACAACAACGGCGCTTCAGGCGTGGTGGCAGTCCGCGGCGCCGGTGCGAGTCAATCGA
>JADFRV010000072.1 GCA_022561095.1 Chloroflexota bacterium
TAGGGTAAATAGTGGCGCCCCGCATCGGGAGACGGTCCCCATTCGCAACCACGATGAGGCCGTTCGAAGGGTCTTTGCCTGGGTCGATGCACAGGATGGTAAGGCGCTCCGCAAGCCTGACGCGGTCGGGCACCGCGTCGTCCACGGCGGCGACCGCTTCGCAACACCGGTGTTGATTGACGATGAAGTCATCGCCGCCATTGAGGACCTGAATGAGCTGGCCCCCCTCCACAATCCCGCATGCGTGAGCGGGATCCGGGCGGCCCGCGCGGTGCTGGGACCGGGTGTCTCGATGGTGGCCGTCTTCGACACAGCCTTCCACCAGACCCTCCCGGACTATGCATCGGTCTATGCCATTCCCTACGATCTTACGGTCCGCCACAAGATTCGGCGCTACGGTTTCCACGGCATCGCGGACCACTACAGCACTCTTCGCTATGCTCAGCTCACCGCCACGCCCTCCGATCGGGTGAACATTATCACGCTCCATCTGGGGAACGGCTGCTCGGCCAGCGCCATCCGGGACGGGAGGTCGGTGGATACGTCGATGGGTTTTACTCCTCTCGAGGGGCTCGTAATGGGGACGCGCTGTGGTGACCTGGACCCGGCCCTCGTTGGCTACCTCGCCCGGAAGGAGGGTGTTCCCGTCACCGAGGTCGAAAGGTGGCTCAACGAGCGATCGGGATTGCTCGGCATTTCCGGCCGCTCGAACGACATGCGCGAGTTAGTGGTACATGCGCAAGAGGATGCGCGGACCCGTCTCGCGATCGACCTCTTCTGCTACCGGGCGCGCAAGTATATTGGTGCGTACCTCGCCGTCCTGGGGGGTGCGGACGCCATAGTCTTCGGCGGCGGCATCGGCGAGAACGCCCCGGCCGTGCGGGGCCGCATCTGCGACGGTATGGAGTGGTACGGGCTGATCCTGGATGAAGACCGGAACAAGGCGGCCGTCGGTCAGGAGGCGCATATTAGCACGGACGGCTCCAGGCTGCATGTCTACGTAATCCCCGTGGACGAGGCCGCGATAATTGTGCGCGACACGCTCAGTTGCCTTAGCCGCTCAGGCGATGAATAGAAGGAGAACGTGATGCCCCAGAGCGAGAAAGCGCAAGCCCTCCGCACTGAGGAATCGGTAGCCCTCTACCGCAAACGGAATCCGGAAGCGGACCGCTGGGCCGTCGGCTACGGGTCAATCCACCACACGCTTCAGACGCAGGCCCGAGTGTTCGCCGTGGCAGAACTGCTCGCTGCGCGCGAGGTGAAGGGGGACGGCGTTGCGCTGTTCGACCTCCTTTACGCAGCGGATAGGGTGGCTAGCGGCGCTATGTGGCTGGTCGCCCACGAGACCTACGCGCAGAGCGTCTACCTGGACGGCCGGGACCTTGGGCCGGAGGACTTCAAACCCCGCCCCGACGGGCATACCGGCGGGGCGCTCAATATGGTTCCCGCTTACACCGGCTATATGGCCGTCAACGCCATCACCGGCCACACACGATCATGGATCATGGGCCAGGGCCACTGCGTAGCCGCCATCGACTCCGTGAACCTGCTCCTGGACAACATGACGGAGGCCCACGCCGAGCGTTACTCGGTCACGGACGAGGGTCTCACGCGCTACGTGCGCGATTTCTACTCCTACCGGCTGGGGGAGGACGGGAGCCAGGACTCGCCCCTGGGCAGCCACGTGAACGCCAACACCGCGGGCGGCCTGGCCGAGGGCGGCTACCTTGGTTTCACGGAGCTCCAGTACGTGCACATGCCTCTGCCCGGCGAGCGGCTGGTCGCCTTCCTCAGCGACGGCGCCTTCGAGGAGCAGCGGGGCAGCGACTGGGTACCTCGCTGGTGGCGGCCCGAGGACAGCGGCCTGGTGACCCCGATCATGATCAGCAACGGCCGCCGCATCGACCAGCGAACGACGATGTCGCAGCAGGGCGGGGCCGACTGGTTCGTCGATCATCTCAGGCTCAACGGCTTTGATCCCTTCGTCTTCGACGGCCGCGACCCCGCGGCCTTCGCCTGGGCGATCTTCGAGATGGAGAACCGCCTGGAGGCCGCGGCCGAAGCCGTGCGGACCCGCGGTGACGGCTACCCGCTGCCGCTGCCCTACGGGATAGCCGTCGCTCCCAAAGGCGCCGGCTTCTACGGCGAGGGCACCAACCTTGCCCACAACCTTCCCCTGGGCGGCAACCCACATACGGACCGCCTGGCCGCCGAACGGTTCAACGAGAGCGCCCGCCGGCTGTGGGTCCCGCTGGGGGAGCTGAAGGAAGCCATCGGCAGCTTCCAGCACCACGAAGCGTCGGGCCGACCTCGAGAGCGGGACCACCCACTGGCGAAGAGAGACGTGCGGCTGCGAGACGTGCCGACCCCCAAGTTCCGACCGGTGCCGAAAGACCGACTCGACCGGTCCAGCTGGACACGGACCTCCCCCATGCATGCCGTCGACGCTACGTTCCTGGCTACGGTGCGCGCCAACCCTCACCTCCGTCCCCGAATCGGCAACCCGGATGAGATGCGCTCCAACCGGATGCAGAGCACGCTGGACGCCCTCAAGTTCCGGGTGACCGACCCCGAGCCTGGCATTCCGGAGGACATCCACGGGGCCGTGATCACCGCCCTCAACGAGGAAGCGGTAGCCTCCGCGGCACTGGCCAACAAGGGTGGAATTAACATCATCGTCACCTACGAGGCGTTCGGGGCCAAGATGCACGGCGTGGTGCGGCAAGAGATAATCTTCTCTAACCACCGCAACCAATGCGGTCGCCAACTAGGGTGGCTGTCCGTCCCGCTGGTCCTCACCTCGCACGCTTGGGAGAACGCCAAGAACGAGCAGTCCCATCAGGACCCGGTGATGGCGGAAGCTATGATGGGCGAGCCCTCCGACGTCTCGCGCGTGCTCTTCCCCGCCGATTACAACACCGCCGCCGCCGTCACGCGGGGGGTCTATCAGACTCAGGGGCAGATCTGGACGCTGGTGGTGCCGAAGATGGACGGGATCGCGGACCTGTTTACCTCGGAGGAGGCGGGCCGTCTCCTAAAGCAAGGCGCCCTAGGCCTGGACTGGGCGGGCCACGAGGTGACCCGGCAACGCGTGGTGCTAACGGCGATCGGGGCCTATCAGCTGGAGGAGGTGCTCAAGGCGTCGGCTCGCCTGGCCGAGCGGGAGATCCCACATTCGGTGGTCTACATGCTGGAGCCCGGCCGGTTCCGCGCCGCCCGCAGCGAGGGCGAGCGCGCCCACGTGGCCACGGCTGCGCTGCGGGCTGAACTCTATCCGGAGGAGGTTCCCGCCCGCGTCTTCGTGACCCATACAAGGCCGGAGCCGCTGTTGGGGACCCTACAGCCGCTGAACACAGGCGGTCGCACGGCCGGCCTCGGCTTCGTGAACCACAGCGGCACCCTCAACGTCGCCGGGCTGCTGTTCGTCAACCGCTGCGGCTGGGCCCACGTGCTGGCGGAGGCCGCCCGAGTCCTGGACCTGCCGCGGGAGGGTGTGCTTACACCGGAGGAGTTAGCGGCTCTCGATGGGAAAGCGTCCCCCGAGGGCGTGATCGTCTAGGGTCTCGCCTGCCGCATCGCCTCGGCGGTGTCCTCCGGGGCAGCTACGTTGACATACATGCCCGACCCCAGCTCGAGGCCGGCGGCTTTGGTCATGCGGGGAATGAGCTGAAGGTGCCAGTGGTAGTAGGGCCGGTCCTCCTCATCTTTCGGCGCTGTGTGAATAGCGTAGTTGAAGTCAGGGTCACCGAACGCGGTGCGGAGCTGTCGCAGGGTTTGGAGCAGCACTGACGCGAAGGCCCGCAGGCCCTGCTCGTCGACGTGTCCAAAAGAAGGCGCGTGGTCACGGGGAACGATCCACGTCTCAGCGGGGCGGCCGGCGGCGAAGGGGTGGAAAACCACGAACTGATTGTCGTGATAGACAACACGGCTGGCCAGACGCAGCTCTTCATTGACGATGTCGCAGTAGAGACATCGGCCTGTCCGGTCGTAGTGTTCACAGGCGATCTGGCATCTTCTCTGCTCTTTCTCAGGCACCACGGGCGCAGCGATGATCTGAGAATGGGGGTGCTCTATGGAGGTGCCGGCGCCCTCGCCGTGGTTCTTGAAGATAAGCACGTACTTTGTTGACCTGTGCGACTGGAGAGCCAGGTACCTTTGCTGGTACGCCTGGACCAGTAGGGCCATCTCACCATCGTCCCGGTCAGCGGGGAACCGGTTGTGTAAAGGCGTTTCCACCAGTACCTCGTGCGCCCCCTCGCCCGTGACCGCGGCGAACAGCGGTCCCTCGGACGTCGCCCCCGAGGCAGAGCCTGGCCCGAGCGCCGGATACTTGTTGGGGAAGGCCCGCACCTGCCATCTTCCGGAGGATTCCGAGGGTAACTCGAGGAGGGCGTTCGGCGTCATGCCCTCGTTGCCCGGGCAGAAGGGACAGCCCTCGACCAAGGGCGGCAACTTCCGGCGGCTCCGCCCTGGGTGCGCGAAGTCGTGCGGGCGGCCACCGCGATCGGCGGCGATGATCACCCACTCCCCTGTCGCCGGGTTCAAGCGCAGCTCTGACATCGTCCTGGTCGTCCTGAGTGTACGGGCATCCCTAGGATAAGGAGTTCAGGAGCCGCAGCTCATCGGCCAGCAAGCGGGTGATGAGGAACCGTTCCCGCACGTGCGACCGTCCCGCGGCCCCCAGCTCCTGCGCCTCCCGCGGATCACGGAGGAGGCGCACCGTCTTCTCAACGCATTCGTCGATGCCGTCTATCAGATAGCCGCCAACGCCCTCCGGCATCTGCATCGGTATGCCGCCGGCGCGGCCGGCCACTACCGGCGTTCCCTTCCACAACGCCTCGGAGACCACCAGCCCGAAGCCTTCGCGGAGCGACTTCTGTAGCACAACGCTGGAACAGCACTGGAAGGCGTTGACCTCCATGTTGCCGATGCCGGTGAAGTTGGTAAGGACGTGGATGTCGGGGTCGCCCCCAGCCTCGTCAAGGATGGCCTGGTACATATCCCAGCCCTGGGGATCGTCCAGGGCCATCTGGCCCAGGAGGGCGAGCTGGGTGCCGGGCACCTCTTCCCGAACTCGGCGGTAGACCTCGATGACACCCATGGGATCCTTCCAGGGGTCGAAGCGAGAGATTTGAGTGATGAGCAGCCGATCCAGGTTGACCCCGGTCCATTCAACGATCTGGCTACACAGGTCCATGGGCGCGGACATGTTCTTGGGACTCAGGGGATCGATGGCCGGCGGGACAATTACGATCCGCTGATCGCGAAGGCCCGCGGGCACAAAGCTATCCATGGTGAAGACGAGGGCATCGTACTCGGCTAGAAACGGCTGGAGGAAGGCGAGGACTTCCGGGTTGGGCTCCGAGGTGTCGATGTGGCAGCGCCAGACCCAGCGGGCGTTGTCCCGTCCATGTAGCTTTCTCAGGGGCGCCGGCTGAGGGTCGTGCACGACTACGTAGTCGTACTGCCGCTCCAGGAGATCGGCGGTCCTCTGATTGTGGCTCAGATAGGTCTCCTTGACTTCGTCCGTGAGATCGAAGGCGGCTCCCTGGAGGGCGTTGTGGAACCCCTTAGTGACCTCGAAGAAGCCGGGCTCCCCGGGTATCACGAGCCAGTCGGCCTTGACGTCGAGAGCCCGGTAAAGAGGGACGACGGAGCGGAGCAGCTCGGACACTCCGCCGCCGTATACAGTCGCGTTGATGTGCGCGACGCGCGCGCCTCGGAGAGGAGAGGCCAGTTGACGAAGTTCGTCCAACTTCTCCTTGCCGATGACGCCTTCGTACTTCTCTAGGGTCTTCTTCCCCACGTCGACGAGCTGCAACATCGTTGCTCTCCTAGTCCAGTTACACCGGTTCCAGACGGCCTGGCCTCGCGAGCGATGACGGCAACGCCAAGTCTCCTGGCGTCCCCGCTATTGGCCTTCCTCTGCGGCCTCCTCCGGCCTAACCACCAGGCACGGCAGCCCGGAGCGCCGCACGATGCCATCCGCGACGCTGCCCACGACCCAGCGATCAAACCCCGAGCGGCCGTGGGTAGCCAATGCGATGAGCCCCGCGTTCACATCCTGAGAGACTTGCACAATCTCACGGACAGGGAATCCAACGGTTACCACAGATTGGGCTTTCACCTTACCCCTCGCTTCGATCTCGCCAGCCACGGCGGCGGTGAAGGAACGGCCCTGGTCGAGCATAGCGTCGATGGCTGAGCCTACGGGCGCGGGGCCCACCTCGGCCGCGAACGAAAGGTCCAGAGGGAAAACGGCGTTGCAAACGACGAGATTCGCGCTCAGCGCGTCCGCCAGATCCTCAACGTAGGGCAAGATGCTGAGCGAGAGGGGGGACCCGTCCAGCGGTACGAGAATGCGATCGATCTGCGGCGCCTCTCTTGGTCCAGGCTCTTCCGCCCGAACCAGAAGTAGCGGTCTGGACGTGCCGTGGAGAACCTTGTGAGCGACGCTCCCCAGAATCCAGCGCTTCAGCCCCGTCCGGCCATGGGTTGTCATCGCGATCAGGTCCGCCGCATCTTCGGCCGCCCAGCCAATGATCGCGTCCGCCTCCCCACCGTAGTTGATGTTCACGTTCGTTTTCAGACCCCCGGCCCGCAACCTCTCGCACTGTAATTCGAGGTACACTCTCGCCTCCGCAGTGGCCGCGTCCATGTCAACCGTCACCTTTTCGTCACCCCAAGAGTGCTCAGACTGGATCGAAGTCAAGAGTGTGATCTCTGCACCGGCGCCGCGTGCGATCAGCTCAACGTACGGTAGGATTGACTCCGCCACGGGCGAGCCGTCAAGGGGGACAAGGACTTTCTTGATCACGGTTGCTCCTTCGCTGCGGCGAGACGCTCCATAGCAGTCTCCCGGACCGGGGTCCCTTCGGGTCTAGCCCGCTGAACTCAATCGGCATGGCGGCGCGGTGGAGCCAGCGCTCCATCGGGAAGCCGTACTGGGAGGGCGACCCTACTGTACACAGCCGGGCAGGCCGCTGCAAGGGCGTTGGTCTGCCGAGACGTCCAGACCTACTCAGCGCTATCCAGGAAGTCACAGGCATTGCTGCAAATCAGTGTTAGCAGCACCTAACGTCGGCCTGATATTGGATATATAGGCTTGATCGTTCGACGGCTTCTCATCAGCGGCGCGCTCTTCGCGGGGCTCTTCGTGACCGGCATCGTCGGGTACGTTCTCATTGAGGGCTGGTCATTCCTGGATGCTTTCTACATGACGGTCATCACCGTGACCACGGTAGGCTTCCAGGAGGTGCGGCCCCTATCCGATGAGGGTAGGATCTTCACCAGCGGCCTGGTGATACTCGGCGTCGGGGCCGCCTTCTACCTTCTTACAGCTGTAGTAGCCACTGTCGTCGAGGGGGAGCTGGGCTTGCTACTGGGGGTACACCGAATGAAAACGAAGATTGAGGCGCTGCGCAACCACTACATCCTATGCGGCTTTGGCCGCGTGGGAGAGGAGATCGCCCGTGACTTCCAGGGGCGGAGGGTGCCCTTCGTCATCGTCGATTTGAACCCTGAAGCTCTGGAGCGTGCCCAAAAGCTGGACTGCCTCTATGTCGAGGGAGATGCGACAGCCGAGACGTGCTCATCGATGCTGGCATCCGCGAAGCGCACAGCCTTCTGGCCACCTGCGATTCCGATGCGACCAATATCTACATCGTCCTCACGGCCAGGGCGCTGAATCCGAACATCGTCATCGTCGCCCGGGTGGTTGACCCGGCCAGCGAGCCGCGTATGCGTCGGGCGGGCGCCGACAGAGTCATCGCTCTCTATCGAATTGGCGGTCGCCGCATGGCCCTTTCTGACGTACAGCCGTTTGTCGTGGACTTCATCGACACCCTCGCCAGGGGCCAACGGAGTGGCCATATTCTCGCGGAGTTAGAGATCTCGGAAGGATCGGCGCTCGCTGGGTGCCCAGTCGGGCAGGTCGTCCAGGGAAGCTCTCGCGTAACCGTCCTCGGCGTACGCAAGCCTGACGGCACCACCCGGGCGAGCCCGCAGGGAGACGATACTCTCGAGCTGGGCGACCTCGTTATCATCATCGGCGACGAGGAGGAGGTGCGGCTGCTGGGCCGGAAGCGGCAGAAGACGGTTGAGCGCCCGGCCCCGTAGTCGCCGGTCCCCCCAAGGCGCCAGTGTCGTACCCTCCATGTCTGCAAAGACAGTGCATGATGGGCCCTCTCTTCAGCTAGCTCAACCTAGTTGTCGGGAGAGGCCGGTCGATCTGGAAGGCGCCGCCAGGTCGCGCTGCCCTGTACTCAATAACCGCGTCCTCAAGGCCTCGGGGCATCGCTCCTCAATTGCCGGGCGCTACGTCCGGCCCCACCGTACAGCATTTCATGAGCGCTATTTCGGTTGTCAATCCTCCTTGGAAGCGAACGCGGTGCGATCTTTGACAGTCGTGCCAAGGTGTTCTTTCCGCCGGGATGAAGTCGCCGGCGAACCTGGTCCTGACAACTGTTCGGAGGAAGGCTGAGCCGGCTCGCGACAGCCACCCATCCGGGAGCGAGCAAAACGTGTAGAACACGTGGCCCGTGGGCGAAAGCACCCTAAGGTACTCGCTAAGGGCTCTCATCGGGTCGGGGACTGTTTCAATGACCCAGGCGCTGACCACGACATCGAAGCAGCCGTCAATGAAAGGCAGGCTGAGTACATCGCCGATCATACGGTCGCCGGGAACGTCAACCGCATGATCCAGCATAGACGTAGATAGATCCAGCATCGTGATATGTGCCTCTGGCTGGAGCGCCTGAAGTTGTCGCGAAATCGCTCCAGTGCCACATCCAGCGTCGAGCACGCGTTGGCCTGGCTGAAGCGTCGCCGCGAGGTCGTCGAGCATGGCTTGCTCGGCGCCCCGTCCGGCCAACCTTATCCAGAGAGCACGGAAATCGTCGTAGCGAGGGGCGACCCGGTCGTAGAGGCTCCGAACGCTCTTCGGTGCCGGCTGGAGTAGGAGCCCCAAGTCGTCGAGCGGGTCACTCACGGTGTCCTCAGCTATCGAAAGCGGGTGAGGCGCAGGGAGTTGCCGAGCACCGACAGCGAACTCGCGGCCATGGCCACGGCAGCGATCGCGGGGTTCAGCAAGGCGCCGATCAGGGGATAGAGCACACCCGCCGCAACCGGAATACCGGCCGTGTTGTAGGCGAAGGCGAAGAAGAGGTTCTGGCGGATGTTGCGCATAGTGGCTCGGCTGAGGCGCAAGGCAGTCACGATACCCATCAGGTCTCCGCTGACCAGGGTGATGTCCGCCGCCTCCATCGCCACGTCCGTCCCCGATCCGATGGCGAGGCCCACGTCCGCCTGAGCCAGGGCCGGGGCATCGTTGATCCCGTCACCGACCATCCCCACCAGCTTCCCTTCCTTCTGAAGCTTCTTCACCTCGTTGGCCTTCCTCAGATTCTCCAAAGACCTGTAGTTGGTCTGAGTCGACCCTACCTGAAACTGCCCGCTATTTCGCAGGGAATGCCTTTTACATTCACACCCCAAAGAGCAGGCAGAACCTTTCCTGTTCTTGACCTTCCAGGTCTTTCCCGAAGTACGACGGGAGGGATTAACCCAACCCGCCGCCTTCTTTGCCGCTAGCGCGCGTCGGATAGACTCGCCCTGGCTTCGTCTGTGTCCCTCGCTGCCGAATACCGCCACCAGCAAGACTCCTTTCAGCCTAGATCACGTGAGTGAAACCCCATCTGTGAGGTCAGTTACCAGACCTTGTGCTCGGAAGTTCAAGCATCTCAACTTCAAAGCCGTCAAAAAGATAGCTTTA
>JADFRV010000244.1 GCA_022561095.1 Chloroflexota bacterium
ATGATCACCTCGAACTCCTGGTCGGCGGCGGAAGCGGCGAACTTTTGGACCTTGGCGGGCGTGCGGTGGGCGGACATGACGTGCAGCTCGTGCTCGATGCCGAGATCGGTGAGGGTCTGGAGGCAGGGCTCCAGTACGGGGACGTCGGACTTGGAGCCAGCCAAGATAGCTACGCGTGGCATGGCCTGATTGTGGGAGCACGCGAACGCACGGTCAAGGGCCACCCTCTACTGCACCCTCGCCTCTTGCGCGGGGGCGGCGATATCGCGGCGGTAGTGGCTGAGGGAGAAGTGTATGTGCTGCACGTTGCGGTAGGCCTTTGCCCTCGCTTCGGTCAACGTGTCGCCCAGGGCGGCGACTGTGAGGACGCGGCCGCCGCCGGTGACCACGGAGCCGTCCTCGGCCAGGGCGGTGCCTGCGTGGAAGACGAGGACGTCTTCCTCAAGCTGGGCGAGGCCGGAGATGGGGAAGCCGGTCTGGTACTCCTCCGGGTAGCCGCCGGAGGCGAGCACAACGGCCACGCACGCCTGCTCCGACCACTCGATCTCCACCTCGTGCAGGCGGTTACTGGCCACGGCCAGGCAGATCTCCAGCAGGTCCGTCTTCAGGCGGGGAAGGAGCGCCTGGGCCTCCGGATCGCCGAGGCGACAGTTGTACTCCAGCACCTTGGGCCCGTCCGGCGTCACCATGATGCCGGGGTAGAGGACGCCTCGGTAGGGCACCTCCTCGTCCATCATGGCGTTGACGGCGGCGGCCGTGATCCCCTCGTCGATCGCGTGGGCGGTTTCGGCGTCCAGCCAGGCGGGCGGGCTGTAGGCGCCCATGCCGCCGGTGTTGGCGCCTTCGTCGCCGTCCAGCGCCCGCTTGTAATCGCAGGAGAAGGGCATGGGCAGCGTCGTACGGCCGTCGCTGAAGGCGTGCGCTGACACCTCGCGGCCGCTGAGCCGCTCCTCGATGACGACCGTCCGGCCGGCGGCGCCGAAGATCGCCTGTTCGCCCATCATCATATCGATGGCGCGCAGCGCTTCGGCTTTCGTATCGCAGATGAGAGCGCCCTTGCCGCCGGCGAGCCCGTCCGCCTTCACGACCGGGGCCTCCCCCAGCCCTTCGATGTGGTTGCGGGCGTCGGTGCGGTTGCTGAACACGGCGGTGCGCGCTGTGGGGATGCCGTGGCGCTCCATCAGCGCCTTGGCGAACGCCTTGGACGATTCGATGCGGGCCGCCGACCGGCTGGGGCCGAAGGCGGCGATCCCCTCTACGGCCAGCCGGTCCACCAGGCCACGGGCCAACGGGTCCTCCGGCCCGACCACCACCAGCTCGCAGCGGTTCTCCTTGGCCGCGCGGGTCAGCCCTTCCACGTCCGAGGCCTTGAGGGGAAGGTTGGTGCCCAGGGCAGCGGTGCCGGCGTTCCCCGGCGCGATGAACAGGTCGGTCAGCTTGGGCGACTGCCGCAGCTTCCAGGCGAGCGCGTGCTCGCGGGCGCCGGAGCCGACGAGAAGGACGTTCATACGGTGCGACTGGTGCTCGCGCGGGTTCTCTTGCGTGGCCTTTCCCTCGGGAGCGCGCGGACGTGCTCGCAGGCGGCGCGGGCGAAGGCGACGAGCGATTTGTCGTCCAGGGAGGGCAACGGCGCCTGCACCCAGGCGCCGAACGTGCCTCGGCTGACGGTGAACGGGCCGGCGCCGGGGAGGGCTAAGAGGCGTTCTCGCTCCGGCTGCGGGAGCTTGAAGGCGGCGATGTCGTCTGGCGGAAGAATGATGAACATGCGGTTGCTCACCAGGAAGCAGTCGGCGCCCATCATGCGGCGATGCGATACTTCGGGCCAGGTGAGCAGCTGGGCTAGGCTCTCCTTCACGACGTGGGCATCGTAGCCCCTGCGGCGCCCGCCCGCAAGCTTCGGCCTAGCCGGCGATCTGGACGACGATGATGACCAGCATAAGGACTGCGGCGCCCAGCCCCGCGGTCCACTTCTGCCAGGCCTGAAGGCGGTCCGATTGCCGCGAGTGGTGCTCCAGCGTGTGCTGGAGGCTCTCCGTCTGGGCGGCGATGGCGCGCTGGAACTGCTGCCCCTGGCTGCGGCGGCTCTTCTCCTGCTGGCGCAGCATCTCCCGCTGGAGGTCCGCGACCTCGGTGAGGAGGCGCACCAGGGGGGCGTGGACGGCGGGCCCGACGCCGTTGCCGCCGAGGCCGGTGCCGCAGTGGGGGCAGAAGCGGGCCCCGCGCAGGTCCTCGGCGTCGCAGTTGGGACAGGTGACGGTGGTGATCATGGTCATAGTCTTACCCTTTACGCGTTGTGAACTATAGGACGCGTAGGCGGGCGGGATGTTACGGGGGGCGACGGACGATCAAGCGTGTTTGCGTATCTGGGATTTGACCGAAGGGGCCAGGTCAGATACGGGGTTTGATCGTGCGGGTGATGTTTTTTCGCGCGGGTGCGGATTCCGTATCCGGCGGGGGATGCGACAGGGCGTGTTTGTTTGATTGAGCGACGTTCATGGGAAGGGGCGGAGCGGACGATCAAGGGTTTCAGATAGGAAAAGCGCGCTGGATGGCGGGCAGAGCCGCGGGCGGGGGCAGCGGATGGCGTGGACGTAGCGGTCATGGGCTAAGGATAGCGCGGAAGGGC
>JADFRV010000245.1 GCA_022561095.1 Chloroflexota bacterium
GCGGCTCTAGCGTCTCCGCAACGTCATCCAGCCGCCAGCCCATGGTGTCGGCGATCATGAGGAGAGACTCCCGCAGCCCCACATGGCCGATAGCGCCATCGTTGGCGCCGCGCTGGAACCCCTCCACGCTCAGCCCCACACCCACCTTACGCTGGAGGTTCATGCGCCGCGTTCCCACGTCCACCACGCGCTCGACGCGGATCGAACGCACCTGCTGGCAGGCGGTAGCCAGCACCAGCGGCAGGAAGTCCATAACAAAGCCGGGATTCACCCCCGTCCCCAACACCCGCACGCCGGTCTCACGGGCGCGGCGGTCCAGCTTACGCGATATCTCCGGGTAGCGGACCCACGGGAACGCCAGCTCCTCACAGGTGGAGATGACGCTCTTCTCGGCGGAGACGATGGACATGAGCTGAGGATAGACGGAGGTCAGCGCTGAGCTGGTGCTATGGACGACTACGTCCGCGTAGACGTCCTTCAGCAGCGGCTCCGCCTCGTAGGCGACGGTGATGCCCAGGGTGCGACCGGCGTTCGCCGCCTCCCCCAGGTCAAGGCCCGCCTTGGACGGGTGAGCGTCAATGGCGCCCACTATCTCGATCTCCGGCCGGTTGAGACAAAGCCGCACCACCTCGGCGCCTATAGCGCCGATCCCATAGTGTATGATCCGTATCCTCTCCTGAGTCACGTAAGGCTCCACATTCCAGGGCTTATCGGGCATCGGCCGACAACTCCAGAGTTGACGAACCCTTTAGGGTAAACGCGCCCTTCCTCATAACCGTTTCTCTAAGACGCCATTATCGCCGAAAGTAGGCTATTCGCCAAGTTGCGGCCTGATCTACGAACCATGGGAATTGCCAGCTCCCTATACGCGCTGCGCGGACAGGGTGCAGGGCCGGCGAGGTGCCTCGGTCGCGGTCGTAGTCGGTGAGGAAGTCGTACGCGTTGATGCCGCCGTGCACGCGATTCTACCGGATGGCGAGGGCAAAGGCATGCGCCCTCCGCGTGCTGATGCTTCTGAGGGAGGCAGGGGCTGGCTGCTGAAAGCCATGCTATAATCTTTCACAAACCTCTTCTGGGGACTGTCATATGAATCGCCGACTATTCGCGTCGATCTTTTCTGGTGCCCTGTTAGGCGTTCTCGTTATCGCCGCCTGTGGCGGGAACGGTGAAGGCGGTGGTAGCCTGGAGATCACGTTCGATGGCACAGATTGCGGCTTCCGCGGCCCAGAGACCGTCTCAGAGAGCAACATTAGTGTCCTCATTGACAACCAGGCCGCGACGGTGGTGACACTAAACGTACTAAGGTTGGAGGAAGGCAGGAGCTTCGACGATCTAGCCTCGCACATAGAAGGCGCGGAGGGCCCCGACGATCTACCTAGCTGGGCCTCTTCGATCACGGCGACTCCAGCGGCAGCTGGAGAGAAGACTACTTTTGGGATGGCGTTGACCGCGGGCAGCTACGCTCTGGTGTGCGTCACTGAGCTACCGCTCGGGGTGCAGGCTGTGGCACCGTTTACCGTTGCCGTGGAGAATTAGGTGCGGGCCTGAGGCGGGCGATCAAGAAAGGACTCGCGCCCGCCGGTTCTACGGGTGTAATTGATGGAAGCCGTTAGCGACGTTCGGACGGGGCCATTCCAGAGTCACTCGATGGGCGACGCCAGACGGACGTCCCATATCACGTATAGGGTCTCTGACCGGGCGGCGAGGGCAACGGCGTATGCTTCTGTCCCGTTATCGACCTCCTCAGGGAGGCAGAGGTTCACGTCGGCGGGGCTGACATTCGCGCTCGCGAACGAGCCTCCCCAAAGCTTGAACGTGCCGCCATCCTCGGCCAGCACCGCATCCGCGATCGAGCTGTCCGGACCCTCTATGTAGAAATCCGGCCCCGCTCCTCCCCCGTCGTTGCTCTCGAGCGGCTCGTGGGCACAGTCGTGGCGGACGTCGAAGGTGTAGGTGCCGCCAGGGACCGCGTTCTCGATCCGCACCATGAATTGCACGCTCTCATCCTCGACGTCGGGCGACCCCTCGGGGTACAGGCCAACTGGAAGCCAGGTGCCGAGGGCGTCCGCCCAATAGGCAAGAGTATACTGGACGGCTTGACTTGGGTCCTGAGGCTCCGCCTCTACCAAGACCCCCGAGACAGCTTGCGTCGGGATGGGTGTTAGGTCATAGGAGAGGGACTGAGCACTCGTGGTCACTTGCGTCGGACCCGGCCGGGACAGCGAGGTAAGAACAGATACAACGATCACGAAGACAGACAGAGCCCAGATACTGCCACGCACGACCTGATCAGGTCGCCAAGGTAGAATGAGGCCCCGGCGGACCACTCGTGCGGTGGTGGGCTGGCCGCCAACGATCTCCGGCGTCCGCCTCTCGTCGAGCGCGGGCGAACGTCTTGAAGCTGCGCTGCTCGGCTTCACTGGTGGACATTCCCGTTGGGAATTCGAATTCGTCATACCCTCAGCATGCCTCCGGGCCGGCCTGTTAGGCTGGGGCGCCGGATCAGCCGCGTCCAAGGCATGCCGGCGGGCGGGTCTGATGGTCAGACCGAGAACGTGCCCAAATATCAGGACCAGTACAGACAAGACGGGAGGAAGGCCCGTGTGCTCTTTTGA
>JADFRV010000073.1 GCA_022561095.1 Chloroflexota bacterium
GAGGGCTCCGACCGCGACGATTCGTCCGTCGCGGACCCCGACGTCGGCCCGCCGACGCTCGGCACCGGTTCCGTCGATGACGGTTCCACCACTGATGAGAGTGTCGAACACGGGCTGACTCCAGTTTTCCGCCGGGATGGCGGGCGGTCGCAATTTCTCACGGCGGGGTGGGTCCGTCAAGGCGGAGCCCCCGGTCGACACCCTCTCTGGACTTCCCGACGGAAAAGATTGCGAAGTGCTGACGCTCGAGGTAGTCGAAGCGACCGTCGAGCCGGTACCCGGCCTCGACCATCTCTTCGACGATCGTCTCCAACGCGGTTTCGTGACCGAAGCTGCGAGCGAACCACGAGCTGCCGTTGAGTTCGATCACTGCCACGCGCCCGTCGGGTTTCAAATCCTTGCGGAGGTTGGTGAAGTACGCGACCCGGTCCTGGATATGATGGTAGGTGTTCGAGGTGAAGAGCAGGTCGATCTGCCCGTCCGGGAGCAGCGGATCGTGAAACTCGGCGAGAATCACCTCGACATTTTCGTAGCCCTCGTCGGCGACTCGATCGGTCAGGAGTTCGGTCATGTCGGAGTCGACGTCGACGGCGTAGACCCTTCCGCCCGGCCCCACGGCGTCGGCGAGGCGGAAGCTGAAGTAGCCGCCTCCGGCGCCGAGGTCGGCGACGCGGTCGCCCGGCTCGAGCTCCGACCGGTAGATCCGGACGTACTCGGCGACCGCCTCCTCCTGGCTCTCGGCTCGTATGCCGGTGAAGAAGCTCTTCTCGCTCACATCGTTACTCATCTATGTCCTTTCCATCTCGGCCAGCATGTCCTCCTCGAGGGCGAAGTCGGCCACGTCCCTCACGTGACCGCCCTGCACGTAGCAGAACACCACCGCCGCCTTGTGCCGGGCGGCGAGCTTCAGCACGTCCGCGTCCGCCTCGTTGCCCGTGAGATTGAAGACGCGCGCGCCCTCCTCCGCCGCGGCCGCCAACACTTCGGGATAGTAGCTCTCCACCGAGACCAGGATGCCCTCCGTGGCCAGAGCCCGCACCACCGGAACGATCCGCTCGATTTGCTCGCCGGGCCCCACGCGTTTGCTGTGCGGCAGGGAGGATTCCGCCCCGATATCGACCAGGTCCGCTCCCTCGCGGGCCAGCCGCAGTCCCCGCTCGATGGCCTCCGCCTCGCTTTCGACCACATCGCCGATGGCGCCGAAGGCGGCACCCGCGCCACCATCCGCATCGACATCGAAGGTCCCCTGGCGTTCGTGGCCCGGCTAGCCGGTGGCGTCGTCGCGCGCAACCTCCTGGATAGCTCCCTCACCGCCCTAAAGGGCCTGCTTGAGGCGGAGGCGCCCGGCTCGTCGGGGCTGGAGCCCCAGCAGCCTCCCGCCGAGGAGCCCGAAGCGGAAGCCGAGCCCCAGCCAGAAGCGGAGACGGAGGCCCAGCCGGAAGTCAAAAACGAATAAACTGCTTGCTCAACTCGCCTGCGCCTTCGTATACTAAGTAGCGAAAGGTAGCCTATGTCCTACAAGATCATCGAAACCTGCATCGGCTGCACCGCCTGCACCAAACGCTGCCCCACCGAAGCCATCACCGGCGACCGCAACAGCATGCATATCATCGACCCTGAGCTCTGCATCGACTGCGGCGCCTGCGGCGTCGTCTGCCCCGTAGAGTGCATCCTCGACGAAGCCGGCGAGGTCTGCAAAGAGTTCCCCCGCCGCGAGTGGCCCAAGGCGATCGTCATCGAAGACAACTGCATCGGCTCCGGCTGCGAGCTCTGCATCCACATCTGCCCCTTCGACGCCCTGGTGCTGGATACCTCAGGCGAGCAGGTAGGCGATTTCTTCGGCGTCGCCAAGGTCATCGAGAAGCGTTGCACCGGCTGTCGCCTCTGCGAGGACGCCTGCGGCTGGAGCGCCATCTACATCGACCCGCCGCGGGAGGCGCTCCAGAAGAAGATCTTCCAGCCTGTAGAGCTCATGGAGACCGCTGACACTCCCAGCGGCTAGATTCGCCCCGCCACCAACCACCCCAAACCAGGGAACCAACGAACCAGATAACCCGACTCTGGTTTGCTAGTTTGCTGGTTCTCTTGTTCCCTGGTTCTCCGGTTCCCTATATCCCTTTGCTATACTGCTAGCGTGGCCGCACGCGGAGGGATCGCATAGTGGCCGAGTGCGCCCGCCTGCTAAGCGGGTAGGGGGTGAAAGCTCCCTCGTGGGTTCGAATCCCACTCCCTCCGCCAGCGCGTTATCCGTCTATTCGGCGGCCGACCCCAGCCCAAAGAAATCCAGGAACGCCTGCCCCACTATCACCAGGATGATCACCCGCGTCGTCTTCCCTATCGCCACCGCCAGGAGAAACCGCCAGAATTTCATCCGCACCGCCCCCGCCGTGATCCCCGCGAACTCGAACAGCGGGTTCGGCACCGCCGATAGGCCCAGCAACGTCAGGAACCCGTAGTGTGCCATAAGCCAATCGATCCGGCCCGCCGCCCGCCGCAGCCAGCGGCCAATGCGGCCGCCCAGCGGCATCTGCCTCTCCTCCGCCACCCCCCTGCCCACCATCCCCGCCAGGTACGCCGTGCTCTCCGCCAGCGTCATCCCGCTCGCCCCCGCGATCACCACCCCCGGCGTCCACAGCCTCTCCGACCCCACCACGATCAACGCTTGGCCCGCCGCCGTCAGGCCGGGCACCGGCACGAACACCGTCGCCGTGCCCAGGAAGTTCGCTAGGAAGATGCCGGCAAACCCGAACGACTCCAGATCGTCCTGGCTCAGCCAGCCCGCCGCAAACGGCACCGTCGTCCCCACTATCAGTCCCAACACCACCACCGCCGCCGCTGTTATCAGCAGCCATCGCGGCAGCTTATTAAAGGGCAGCCAGGACGGCATGTCCAGCACCGGCCGCTTCTCCGGCGGCTCCGGCAGCGCTACGTCATCGTCCTGCGTCTGGTCCTCAGCCCGTTCCTCGGCCATCCCACCAAGTATACGTCGCCCCTGACCGGCGCGAGGCGGGTCAGGCCGAACCCAAATCGCTCTCCGCCCCTATGCTACAATCGTTCTCGTCATTTAGAGGGTACCTTGGCCAGATTTAGAATCGTGGCCAGAGGCCGCATAACGGATTAGGAGGTATTTCTATGTGCGCTAAGAATAACAATAGCCCCCTCGAATCCGTTTCTCTGGTCTCTACGGGTGCTGTTGAGATACATCCTGAGCATGCGTATGGCACCCGTAAACCAGATGTGCTGTGGCTTTTGACTTCTCGCAAGTGGCTGCCACCGCGTCCAATTAACGCCTATCTTATCGAGCATTCCGGTGGCCTCGTCTTGTTCGACACGGGCCAAGATAGAGCATCTGTTACAGACCCTGATTACTTCCCGAAGGGATTTGTTGGACTCATTTACCGTCGCCTGGCCAGGTTTGAGATCGGCCCATCAGAAACGCTGACTGAGCAGATCAAGAGCTTAGGCTACTCTATATCAGATGTTCGCACTGCTGTTCTTTCGCACCTCCATCAAGACCATATCGGTGGGCTTCGCGAGCTTTCTCATGCAGAGATCGTCGTCTCAAACGACGAATGGGAAGAAGCGCTAAAGCCTAAGGCGGAGAGCAACGGATTCTTGAGAAAACATATCGAGATTCCAGGACTTAAGTGGAAGCGCATCTCATTCCAAGCCACTGATGATCCGACGCTTGCACCGTTTACTGAGTCGTTCGACTTGATGGGAGACGGGTCGCTGATACTACTTCCCACGGTGGGACACACTAGCGGGTCTCTCTCGATGCTGGTGCGAGGTGGTGCTAAGAATCCCCTTCTGATGATAGGAGACCTGAGTTACGAAACAGAACACATGGAGCGAGGAGGCATTCCTGGGGTCGGTAATAAGAAGCTACTACATGCTGCGAGCAAAAAGGTATTGGAACTGAAGAACAACATGCCGGGCCTCGTCTTACTTCCGGCGCATGACCCAGGAGCAGCGGACAGACTTCGTCGTTCGTGAAATAGTGGATTGGTATCTAAAACTGGGAGTGTAGTAACTGGCGAGGAGGCTGGATGAAAATGGAGGTGGGGCCTACCTGTGCGTCGACGTCGCCGGATCCAGCCATCTGCACGAGAACATGGAGCATCCCATGGCCCCCACCCTCTACACCATCTCCACCATGCACTGCATGACCGTGTCCCCTGCGTGGACGGCGGGGGCCTAGGGACTATGTGGGGCGAGCTGCAGGCCCGCCAACTGATGCGGGAAGCCGGCTTCAAGAACGTTGAGGCGAAGCAAATTGAGGGCGACATCATCAACAACTACTACATCGGCACCAAGACCTAGGTCGCACGGGCATCTCGTGGCAGTTAGCCACCGAGCCAGCAAGGAAGTCCAGGGTGCCGATCTAGGGGAGACTTCGCTACGGGGCTTCGAAGACCCGGTGCGGCTGTTCGACGTGAGGTGGCAGCCGGACAGCTAGTCTGTCCTCGCCCCGCGATACGGTCCCCCGTGCTAAACTAACTCTCGCCATGCGCTACCACATCTGGACCGAGGGCTGCCAGATGAACGAGGCGGACTCCGACAAGCTCGCCGCCGGCCTCGCCAAGCTCGGCTGGCAGGAGACCGCCAAGCCGGAGGACGCCGATCTCGCCGTCGTCAACACCTGCGTCGTCCGCCAGAAGGCGGAGGACCGCGCCGCCGGCTACCTGGGCCGCCTCCGTCGCATGAAACAGGAGCGCGACGGTGGCGCCGGCCTCCAGATCGCCGTCATGGGCTGCATGGTCGGCCCCCGCACGGACGACCTCCGCGCCCGCTTCCCCTACGTCGACGTCTGGGCCCGACCCCAGAACTTCGAGGTCATCCTCCGCCACCTCGTGCCCGACTCCGACCTCGGCGGCGAGTTCTGGCCCGACACCTTCCCCAAGCCCAAAGGCCCCACCGCCTTCATCCCCATCATCCACGGCTGCAATAAGTTCTGCACCTACTGCATCGTCCCCTACCGCCGCGGCCGCGAGCGCTCCCGCACCATCGAAGATATCGCCCGCGAGGTCGCCTCCCACTGCTCCAACGGCGTGCGCGAGGTCACCCTCCTCGGCCAGACCGTCGAGGCCTACGGCAAAGACCTCGACGACAAGCCGGACCTCGCCGACCTGTTCGCCGCCATCCACGATACGCCAGAGCTGCGGCGCATCCGCTTCCTCACCTCCTACCCCCGTGACATGACCGAACGCATCATCCGCTCCGTCGCCGACCTCCCCAAGGTCTGCGAGCACTTCAACATCCCCGTCCAGGCCGCCGATAACGACATCCTCGCCCGCATGCGCCGCGGCTACACCATCGAGGAGTACCTGGAGTGGGTGCACCGCATCCGCGACATCGTCCCCGGCGCCTCCATCTCCACCGACGTCATCGTCGGCTTCTGCGGCGAGACCGAAGCCCAGTTCCAGCGCAGCCTTGACCTGCTGCAGGAGCTGCGCTTCGACAAGGTCCACGTCGCCGCCTACTCCCCTCGGCCCGGCACCATCGCCTGGCGCCACCTGGAGGACGACGTCCCCCGGGAGGAGAAGATGCGCCGCCTCCACGCCATCGAGGCCGTCCAGGAGCGCATCGCCACCGAGATCAACGACGCGCTCCTCGGCACCACCCAGGAGGTCCTCGTCGAAAGCCTGCCCGCCGACCGGCGGGGCGCGAAGGAGGCCGTCCTCAGCGGCCGCACCCGCACCAACAAGCTCGTCCACTGGCCGGGCCCCCAGCCGAACTCGGCGGCTGGCCGGAGCGACGCCCGCCTCGGCGAGATGATCCACGTCCGCATCACCCGCGCCAGCCCCTGGTCCCTCCGCGGCGTCCAGGCCGAAGCCGCGGTTCCCGCCTAGCCCCTCCGCTATGGCCGCTCTCTCCCACCCTCAGGGCTCGCATCCTCCAACCCACGACAGCCGTCCTCAGCGCGACACGGCCGTCCTCGTCGTCATCTTCACCGTGGACGATGGCCGCCTCCACGTCCTCCTCGTCCGCCGCTCCGCGCAGCCGTTCAAGGACTCCTGGTCGCTCCCCGGCGGCCTCCTCGCCCCCGGCGAGTCGCTCGACCAGGCCGCCGTCCGCAAGCTCGACGACGAGACCGGAGTCACGGACCTCTTCCTGGAGCAGCTATACACCTTCTGCGACCTCGACGGCCGCGGCTCCATCGCCGCCGCCTACTTCGCCCTCGTGGACCCCAGCCGCGCTCACCTGGCCCAACGCCGCGCCTGGCTCCCCGCCTGGCGCCCCGTCGACGATCTGCCCGACCTCCCCTTCGACAACGGTCGCGTTATCGATTACGCCCGCCAGCGCCTTCAGGCCAAGCTCGAGTACTCAAACGTGGCCTACTCCCTCCTCCCGCCGGAGTTCACCCTCTCCCAGCTCCAGCGAGTCCACGAAGCGATCCTCGCCCACCCCCTGGACAAACGCAACTTCCGCAAGCGCATGCTCTCTCTCAGCATCGTCGAGCCCACCGGCCGCACCGCCACCGAGGGCCGTCACCGCCCCGCCCAGCTCTACGCCTTCCACGAACGCAAGCCCATCATCTTCTAAGACCGCATGCTCTTCCTCCGGCTCCTCGCCACCGGCCTGGCCTTGGCCAGCGTCAGGGGCGTCGGCATCATCCTCGTGGACGCCCGCGGCCGCTTCCTCCTCAACCTCCGCGGCCGCCGCGCCTCCAAGCCTGAGGTGGGCCAGCGCCGGGCGCGGGCCATCCTCGCCAGCCGCTGGGCCATCCTCGGCGGCGGCATCCTGCCCGGCGAGACGCCTGAGCAGGCCACCCTGCGCGAGATCCAGGAGGAGACCGGCCACCCGGTTCAACGCGTCCACCTCGTCGTCCGCGCCTCCTGGCCGCGGCCCGTCTGCCTGTACGCCGCCGGCCTGCCGGTGCCGGCGGAGGAGATACTGCTGGGCGAGGGGGTAGAGCACCGCCTCGTCACCCTGGCCGAGGTCTCCCGCCTGTCGCCCCGCGCCCCTCTCCTGCGCCCCGTCCTCCGCGCCTTCTCCGCCACCGCCGCCTATCAGGCCTGCCTCCGCGACGCCCGCCAAATCTAGCACAGGCACTTGCCAACTCCCCGCCGTATCGCTACAATGGTTTGCCCACGGGGGTACCTGTTATGTCGCCTCACACACGGGCCATCATCATCGCCCTGGCCGGCCCGGCGCTCAGCTTCCTGGGAGCGCTCTGGCTGCTGGCCAACGTGCTCATCGATAGCGGCCGTGAGCTCACCTTCCGCTACGTCATCTTCGATCCCGGCCACCTGATAATCGCCGCCGGCATCA
Source organism: Chloroflexota bacterium (assembly GCA_022561095.1). Lineage (GTDB taxonomy): Bacteria > Chloroflexota > Dehalococcoidia > SM23-28-2 > RBG-16-64-32 > JADFNQ01. The sequence goes on from JADFRV010000073.1 coordinate 7,276, forward strand.
TGGTCTCGGTCGTCTCTATCCCGGTCGCCTTCCAGGTCGCAGCGGCGGCGCCGGAGGACCTGGAGCTCGATCTCTTCGAGCCGGAGCCGGTAAAGCAGCCGTCCGGGGCCCCGGCCGACATCCCAGCCGAGTGGGAGACGGCGGAGTGATCGACGTCGCGAGCCTGGGATCGATCATCGATGGGGCGGGCGCTCTCCCCCACCACGAGCTTCACGGATACATCCCCGAGCCGGCCGAGTCGCACCACCTGTTCGGCGCCGCCTTCCTCTTCATCGGCGTCCTCCTGATAGTGGAGACGCTGGCCGGCAGCGTCTGGCACCGCAACCGGCTGCGCACTACCCTCTGGCCCGCCGCCATCATGACCCTGGGCGCCGGAATGGTGGTCGTCACCGCGCTTGAGCCGAACGACCGGCTGATCCACTTCACCATCGGCATCATCATGCTCGCCGCTGGCTGGTTCGAGTACCGCCACCGCATGGGCGAGGTCTCCAGGCGCACCGCCGATCTGCTGATCGTGCCGGCGCTGATAGCGGGCGCCCTGGAGATCGGCGTCTTCCACTTCCACGGCTCCTTCAACAACTCCGCGTCCGTACACGTGCTGCTGGGCGTCACAACCGCGTTGATGGTCTTCGTGCGCGTCTACCAGTCGCGGCTGATCACTTCGCCGCCGCGCCACGCCCTAATGGGCGTCATGGTGATCGCGCTCGCCTTCGAGCTGATGGCGCTCAGCCACTAGGGGCTGCGCGGCGAGCTCAGGGCATGCACATGGAGGTGAGTTATCGTCTCGCCTTGACACTGGTTCCTGTCGCGGTATACGCTACCCGCCGCTAACCGGGCTCCAGCTCGCAAGGAGGTCCAAAGTGAACGGACAGAACAAATACATCGTCTTCGGTGCCCTGACGGTAGTGGCTATGATCATCGGTAGCCTTCTCTTCGCGCTAGCGATCGACAGCGGCAATGGCGACGACACGTTTGGTTCAGTGTTCGTGGGTTCGTTGGGCTTCGCGCTCCTTGTCTCTGGTATAGGTGGAGCTATAGCGGTCGTCGCGACCTACCTCGCGAAGCGCGACTAACGTCTAGCTCTGGCGAAGGTTCAGGCGGACAGGCTGAGCGACCTTACCGCGTGCACGCGGACGGTGGCTTGGTTGCCGGACCGAAACTACCCGAACTTCTTGACCGCCTCCTCAATGGCCGGCCCAGCCTTCTCCAGGTCCTCGGCCACCATCGCCGGCGTGGCCTCAATGTCGGCATTGAAGGCGAGGAACCATGGCTCAGCAATCGCCGGGATCTGCGACGTGTCCTCCATGTTGATGATGAGGATAGCCGTCCTCTGCCCTTCGTCCGCCACAAAGTACGCCGCCTCCGGCTTCAGGTCTTCCAAGATCGATTGGACCGTCGAGCCCAGCTTGCCGGCCCTCGCAAGAGCGTTCGCAGCCTCAACATCCATCCTGGCCTTGACAAGGAATCGCATTTCAGGTGGCCTCCTTCTACAACCTTTCCGACTATCGACCTGAGTCTAGGTGATAGACATAGGTGTGTACAACGTTGGCATCTCCCAACTGCCAGCGTTTTGCACCCCCCTTCGTGTCCCCTTGACACTTTCTCCCTGACCTGCTAATCTTATCTCCCAAGAAGATAGTGTATAAGGTACACTATCTCGACCGCTGGAAAGGACGCTGTGATGGTGACCAGGACCAAGCCCCGACAGCCCCTCCCCATCGTCAGCGAGGACACCCTCCTCAACGAGGCGATGGAGTGCCCCACCGACCGCGACCTGGACACCCGCCCCCTCGCCGAGGAGTCCTCCTTCGCCTTCTGGCAGAAAGACATCCCGGAGGAGTACTGGCGCCTGGACGCGCGCCAGATCATCGCCCGCATCGCCGCCGCCCGCGAGCGGCTCGGCGGGCGCTGCGTCGTCCTCGGCCACCACTACCAGCGCGAGGACATCATCCAGTTCGCCGACTTCCGCGGCGACTCCTTCAAGCTCGCCCAGTGGGCCGCCGAGCGACCCGAGGCCGAGTTCATCGTCTTCTGCGGCGTCCACTTCATGGCCGAGGCCGCCGACATCCTCTCCCAGCCCCACCAGCAGGTCGTCCTCCCCAACATGTCCGCCGGCTGCTCCATGGCCGACATGGCCGACCCCGAAGACGTCTACGCCTGCTGGGACGAGCTAACCGAGGCCGGCATCACGGACGTCATCCCCATCACCTACATGAACTCCGACGCCTCCCTCAAAGCCTTCTGCGGCAAGAACGGCGGCATCGTCTGTACCTCCTCCAACGCCCCCAACGTCTACGACTGGGCGTTCCAGCGTGGCAAACGTCTACTCTTCTTCCCGGACCAGCACCTGGGCCGCAACA
>JADFRV010000074.1 GCA_022561095.1 Chloroflexota bacterium
GCATGGTCTTCCGGTCTGGCCCGGAGTCTGCCTTGAACGTCGGAAGACAAGCCGTCGAAGGCAGTGAGGTCGCCATATTATAGCTTCTCTTGGGACTCGTCGCCACGTTGACACCCGCCCAGCCCAGACGCATAATAGCGCTGCCCAGAAACGTTCCAAAAGGAAAGGGGAAACAGGATGCTCTTCGCCATCATTTACACAGCCAAAGATGTCAGCGAGGACAAGGAGAAGCGTAGCCTTAAAATGTTCGGCAGCTGGCAGCGCCCAGCTGGCTACGAGGAGAAGGCCCAATACGCCATGGCCGACGGCAGCGGCGGCATTGCCATTGTCGAAATCTCGAGTAGTGCTGTGCTCGCAGAGGCCATGGCCCCCTGGGGCCCATATTTCGACTTCAAGGTGGTGCCGATAGTTGAAATAGCAGATGCCGTACCAATGCTCCAAAGGGTGTACGCCTGGCGAGACTCCGTGAGCTAGCGCCCCCGTTAACACGAGCCCCGGCCCAGGCGCACAATCGCGGGCGGCGGGCAGCGGGGTCGCCCTTCAGTCGGCTAGGGTACGTCGACCGGAGTCATGGAGGCCGAGCTAGATATGTAGCCGAATCTGTCGCCCGCTGTGAGAACCCGCACGAAGTCCCCTTGCCTTTCTATTACGGTGATCAGCGCTCCACCCGCAAGCTGCCTCAGCGCGGCAGAGGATGTGTCCGGCTTGGTGTAGAGCGTGGTGCCCTCTCCTGTGAGGCGATAGCCCCCGGAAGCTCGCCTGGGCTGTGCGGGCGGCGCAGTCTCGGCGGACTCTGTTGCTTCATCGCCCAGCGCACGCTCCTCCCAGCGGGGAGTAGCGACAACGGTGGCAGCCGGATCGACAGGGGTGAATTTGGCCCCTGCCTCCGCAGCCTCACGGAGCACCGAGGGGGGAATCCCGCCGCCCATGCCGGCCAGCGCTGCGATACGTTCCTCAATGGGCGGATGGGCGGAGAAGATTCGGTCCCACCAGGACGCGTCTTCACGTAATGGGTTGACGATTTGAAGATGGGCGATGACGCCGTCTACCCTCGCCGAGGGGGTAGTTGAGGCCTCGATCTTTGCCAGTGCGCGTACCAGGCCTTCGGGGTCGCGGGTCAACAGAACGGCGTCGGCGTCGGCCAGATACTCTCGGCCGCGGGAGATGCTGGCTCGTAGAAGTAGTCCTATCAGAGCAAATGGGGCTGTGAGAAAAGCGGACATGACCAAGTAAAAGGGCGCTGCGATGACGAAGCCACCTATAGGAGTGAAAATTAGGAACCATCTCCTTTGGACGAAGTGTCCGACACCGCCCAGTAGCCGAAAGGCGGCCTGCGTGCTTAGAGTCATGGCAGCGGTGAGGGTCGATAGACTCGTGTCCTGGTTGCCAATGTGGGAGAGCTCGTGGGCCAGGACGCCCTCCAGTTCGCTTTTGTTCAGGAGGACCAGCAAGCTTCTGCTTACCGCTATGGCTGAGTCGTTCTGGTCACGTCCAACTGAGAAGGCGTTGGGCGTCGCAGATTCGATGATGTAGAGCCGGGGGAGTGGCAGGCCGCTGCCGATGCAGAGGTTCTCCACGATGCGCTGGTAGTCCTGCTCTTCGTCCGGCACTAGGAGGCGGGCCTGGGCCAGGCGAAGGATGGCCCAGTCTGTGATGTACAGGGCGATCAGGAATGTGAGGAGGGCCAGGCCGCCGAGCGTGCCAAGATACAGCACAAGGGACTGGGTCAACGACAACTCCGGCCAATTCAGCATCATCAGGATGGCGATCATAGCGAAACCAGAGAACGGGAAGGCGAAGAGGACTAGCGTCGGCAGTAGGATTACGCCGTAAACGACGAGCAGCAGCCAGGTGCGACGCCGGTTGGCGTCAATGCGGTCGTAGACCAGAACGGGTTCAGCGTATTCCATAACCAAGATCCTGGGCTCGCTGAAGGTTTGAGCCCACAACTGCCCCATACTAGTAACGCACCGACAACTTGAGGTGTTACAGGGAGGGGGCTAGGCCCCGTTGACACCCGCACGGCCCAGGCGCACAATCGCGGCGGCTCTCGCCTCCCAGCTATGGCGCCTGCACGCTGGGCGCACTGCGGCTTAGGCGGTTTCTGGGCCCCCTGAATAACTAGGTGGGCGAGACGATCTCAACAACACGAGCGGTCACCGGCTCGCTCTTGCCCTTCAGCTCCAATTCAACGCGCCTCGCGTCGTGGTATCTCTCCGCTACATCACGATAGACCCGCTCTGACATGACTATATGACCAGGCCGCGCTTCGCTCTGAAGGCGGGCGGCCGTGTTGACCACATTCCCTACTGCGGTGAAGTCCTTGACGTCGCCTGAGCCGAGGGTTCCGACGAACGCCGGGCCGAAGTCGGCGCCAACACCGAGGGGAAGCCAAGCACGTTCGCTGGAACCGTATCCCACCCCGCGCAACAGCTCCTCCGCAGCCGACGTCATCTTCTGACAGCAGTCAGGACCCGTGAGGCCTGTCAGGAAAAGCGCCATCACCTCGTCACCCACCAATTTGTCGATCACAGCGTCGTGCTTCAACAGCACGTTGGTCGCCACTTTGTAGAAGCTGTTTAGGAGATGAGCCACCTCTTCCGGTGGCATGTGCTCAGACATCGCGGTGAACCCGCGCATATCGGCAAAGAGGATGCCCAGCTCCATCTCCGCGCCACCGGCGGGACTTGCATCGAATCACCCGGCACAGATTCTTGGGTTCTTCCGCGATGGAGAGAACCCAAGAGGCCCTACCAGCCTGCGTCCAATGCCACCGAAGGGCGCGTTGCACAGCTTGCAGCGGGGGTTACTCGGAGTGATCCTCATTAAGCGCCGCCACAAACGCGCCGTTCCGTGGCCGACGCAGAGCTGCCGCCGTAGCTGCTCCTCGGAGAATTCGGCCTCGTGCTTGGTGCCCATGGATATCTCTTCCTCTCGGCCGGTCGGCCTCACGTTGGTGATAGTCTACATCTTCGTGGGCAGCGCCGCCACGGTGAGCCCCCGTTGACACCCGCCCGGCCCAGGCGTAGCAGCCGCCAGCGCGGCTACCGGCTGCCGGAGTCCACCTGCCTCGCGGCCGCCAGCCCAAGATGGCCCTGGTCCCCCATGTTAAACTAGCTCCCGCTATGGAGCCGCGCATCCAGTACGCCAAGACCAAGGACTGAGGCCCCGATGATGAAGGCGTCAAGTGTGCATCATTTCGCGGCTCAACGCAGGGGCAGCTCAGGAACGTACGAATTAGTTTGGTGTGAGGCATAGGTATGGCCGAGCCGATCATTCTCACTGTCGACGACGAGCCGCAAGTCAGGAACGCGGTCGAGCGAGACTTACGGCAGCAGTACGGCGCCGACTATCGCATTATAAAAGCGGGCTCAGGGGCGGAGGCGCTCGACACAGTGCGCCAGCTCAAGCAACGCAACGCTCCGGTGGCCTTGTTCCTAGTCGACCAGCGCATGCCGGGCATGAGCGGAACGGAGTTTCTGGCCGAGGCCCTCAAGCTCTATCCCGAAGCGCGCAAGGTGCTGCTCACCGCCTATGCGGATACCGAGGCCGCGATCGCCAGCATCAATACGCTTGGCCTGGATCACTACATCATGAAGCCGTGGGATCCGCCTGAGCAAAGCCTGTACCCGGTGTTGGACGACCTGTTGAGCGATTGGGCGGCGACCGTGCCGGTGCCGTACGATGGCATTCGCGTGGCAGGCACACTGTGGTCGGCCAGTTGCCACAACACTAAGGACTTCCTCGCCCGGAACCAAGTTCCATACCAGTGGTTGGACATCGAAAGCGATGCGCCGGCTAAGGACTTAGTGGAGGCGGTGAACAAAGAAGCGCATCGGCTTCCGGTGGTGTTTTTCCCCGATGGCACTACGTTGGTCGAGCCGGACAACCGCGCGCTGGCCGAGAAGATAGGGTTGCGAACGCAGGCTGCCCAGCCCTTCTATGACCTAATTATCGTCGGCGCCGGACCCGCTGGATTGGGGGCCGCCGTCTATGGCGCGTCCGAGGGGTTGCGCGTCGTCATGGTCGAGCGGGAGGCCGCCGGTGGGCAGGCGGGCACCAGCGCGTTGATTGAGAACTATCTAGGCTTTCCCAAGGGGTTGAGCGGGGCCGATCTGGCCCGGCGGGCCACCATCCAAGCAGAGCGCTTCGGGGCCGAGATCTTGATCGCGCAAGAGGTGACCCAGGTAAGTGCGGAGGGTTCGTATCGATTCGTCACATTGAGCGACGGAACGAGATTGGGTTGCTACGCGCTCTTGATCGCTACGGGCGTTTCAGTTCGCCGGCTCGACGTGCCCGGCATAGAGGCTGTTACTGGGGCTGGGGTGTACTACGGAGGTCCGATAGCCGAAGCTGTGCATTACCGGGGCCAGCGCGTAGCTGTAGTGGGAGGGGCCAACTCGGCTGGGCAGGCAGCGATGTTCCTCTCGCGATACGCGAGCAAGGTCACGTTGCTAGTGCGCGGTAGCGCGATAGACAAGCGCGACTCTGCTGACGTAGGTACGGCGATGTCGCAATATCTGGTCGAACAGATCAACGCGACGGAAAACATTGAGGTGCTGCTGCGGACAGAGGTGATTAAAGTGGGTGGCGAAGACCGGCTCGAGGATATTACGATAAGGAACGACGACTCAGGCGAAACTAAGACCATACCGGTCGCGGCCATGTTCTGCCTCATCGGGGCCGTTCCGCATACCGCTCTAATGGCGGGCGTGGTGGAACGAAACCCAGCCGGGTTCATCCTCACGGGGCAGGACATTACCCTGACCCGCGATGGTCACATGCCTCGGAGCTGGATGCTGAAGCGGGACCCGTTCTTGCTGGAGACCAGTGTGCCGGGGATTTTCGCCGCCGGTGACGTTCGACAGGGGGCGATCACCCGAGTTGCTGCTGCAGTGGGTCAAGGCGGCATGGTGGTCAGCTTCGTACACGAATACCTGAAGACCGTCTGATGTACGAATTACTGAGGAAGGTGCCCCTGTTTGCCGGCTTGTCCGATACGGACTTGGAGCATCTGTGTCGGATGGTCGAGGAAGTGCGTCTATCCGCGAGGGAAGAGCTGTTTACAGAGGGTAGTCCTGGCGATCGGGCGTTTGTCGTTTAAGGAGGGGAGAGGCCAATGAGGACAAGGCGCGGCAGAATCCTGGGTGGTGTCATCGTTCTGCTGGCGGTGGCCCTGAGTACGGCAGGATGTGGTGACGATGAAAAGCCGGTCATCAACCTCCACGTTTGGGAGGGGTCCGATTCCCATTGGCTGAACAATGCCATCGTTGAGTTCATCATAGAGAATGGATACGGCTATCCCGTAGAGACGGTGGTGGAGACCACACCTGTGCTGCAGCAAGCCCTCCCGAGGGGCGAGGTTGACCTGAACCTGGAGGGATGGCAGCAGAACATCCCTGATTGGTACGACGAGCAGATAGAGAAGGGGACTATCGTCAACCTGGGCACGACCTTCGAGGGTGGCCCTCAGTTCTTCATCATCCCCAAGTGGGTGGCGGAGGAGTACAACATCGAGACGGTGTTTGATTTGGAGGACCACTGGGAGCTGTTCCAGGACCCGCAGGACCCCTCCAAGGGCGTCTTCTACAGCTGCACCATCGGCTCGCAGTGCGCCCAGATCAATGAGGTAAAGCTGGAGGCCTATGGGCTGACCAGGTACTACAACCTCGTCTCGCCCGGGTCCTATGACGCCCTGGAGGCGGCGCTGGCGAGGCCCCAAGAGAGGAGCCAGCCGGTCTTCGGTTATTACTGGGCGCCGAACGCCCTGATAGGGACCTACGACTGGCACGTCCTGAAGGAGCCGCCCCACACCGCGGCATGCTGGGAGAACGTCACGGCGGCCAGCGTGGACAAGAGCCTCCGACCCATTGATGAGGCCTGCGCCTATGAGAACCTCCCGATAGAAAAGCTCGCCCACTCGGGCTTGCAAAAGAAAGCCCCAGACGTAGTGGAGATGCTGAAGAAGGCGAACGTCGGCCTGGAGCCCATCAACGAGACGCTGGCCTGGGCGACGGAGAACGAAGTCGCGGACTGGGAAGAGGCGGCGATCTACTACCTGCAGACCTACGAAGACCGGTGGGAATCCTGGGTGACGCCGGGGGCCTACGAGAAGATCAGGAAGGCTCTGGAGGAGACCTACGGGTAGGGGGGGTCGTGTTCTTGTTCAGCAGCCTCCGGGCAAAGACCGTCTTGACTGCCCTAATCCCCACCGCCATAGTGCTCGTGGCTGTGGCGATCATCGCCCTCTATGCCTACGATCAGGTTTCCCGCGATGCCGAGCGGGTAGTCCAGGGGCGGGACAGTGAGCTTGCGAGGATAACCGCCGCTCGACTCTCCGAGGCCCTGAGTCAGCACAGCCAAGCGCTGCAAAGCATTGCCGCCGATGACGATGTTGAATCTCTGGAGCCAGCCCGCCTGAGCGCAGCACTGGAACGAAGTGAGAGCCAGCTCCGTGCCTTCGACGCGGGGGTCGTTGTCTACGACAGCGAAGGCGTCGCACTCTGGCCACCTGGCGAGCGCCAAGGCGCGGACTTCTCTGTACCATCAATATTCTATGAGGTGCGAAGGGTGCAAAGGACGCTTCGGCCGGTCTTCTCCAACGTGTTGCCGGACCCGCGTTTCGGCGAAGACTTGATCCTCGTGGGTGTGGCTATTATTGGAAGCGCCAACGAGTTCGAGGGAGCACTGGTAGGACGGGCTACGCTAAGGTTTTCCCCGCTGGGAGAGACGTATTCGCAGGTACTGGAGCTGACGGCGGGCGGCGATGGCTTCGCCTACTTGGTGGATGGTGACGGACGCGTCATCTACCACCGCGACACCTCCCAGATAGGGGCGGATTTAGCTGGCACGGCACCGGTGATGCGAGCGATACAGAAAGAAACGGGTGCATTGTTCATGGAAGACTCGGCAGGGAGGAAGGTTATCTCCGGCTTCGCTCCGGTGCCGGGGACGGACTGGGGAGTCATCACTCAGGAGCGATGGGAAAATGTGGCCGGACCTGTTCGAGACTACGGCACGTTGCTGCTGGTTCTCTTAGCGGTGGGAGGCGGTGCGTCCGGCGTCCTGATCTTCTTCGCCGTTGGCCGGATTCTGAAGCCTGTCAAAGATCTCACTCGCGGGGCCGAGCGAATTGCAGGAGGTGATTTCGACCACACCATCTCTGCCAGGACCGGCGACGAAATACAGGGCCTGGCAGAGCAATTCAACACCATGGCGGGCGCCCTCAAGGACTCCTATGCTGACCTGGAGCAGAAAGTGGAGACGCGAACGAGGGAGCTGCGGGAGAGTGAAACCATGCTTCGCCAAAGTGAAAAAATGGCCGTACTGGGTACGCTCGCCGCCGGCGTGGCCCACGAGCTCAATAATCCGGCGGCGGCGGTGAAGAGTGCCGCGGGACATTTGGAGGCCGCCATCGCACAGTTTGGGCAGGCGCAGTCGGAGCTGAGCCGGATGGCCCTGACGGCTGCACAGCAGACGGCGTTGCAGCGTCTGACACACAGAGCCCTGGAGCAGGCGGCGAGACCCATGGAGCTGAACGCGCTCGCCCGCAGCGACCGCGAGCGCGAGCTGGAAACTTGGCTGGAGGAGCGCCGGATACCAAACGCATGGCAACTCGCGCCTACGCTCGTGAATCTGAATTACGACACTGCCGGGCTGACGGCGCTGGCCGACAGCTTTGCTCCCGACCAACTCCCGGCAGTGATTGGCGGGCTGGCCGCGACTTACGCAGTATACAACGTGCTGACGGAGATCGGTCAGAGCGCGGGACGGATCGCTGAGATCGTCAAGGCGCTCAAGTCTTATTCGTACCTGGATCAGGCCCCGGTGCAGGCGGTGGATGTCCACGAGGGGTTGGACAACACCCTGCTCGTCTTAAGTCACAAGCTCAAATCCGGCATCAGCGTGCGGCGAGAATATGCGCCTCACCTGCCGAAAATTCAGGCCAATGGCGGGGAGCTGAACCAGGTTTGGACAAACATAATTGACAATGCGGCTGACGCGCTTGAGGGGCAGGGAGAAATTACCATCCGAACACGCCAGGACGGGGAACAGGTGGTGATCGAAATCGAGGACGATGGCCCTGGGATTCCGGCGGAGATTCAATCCAGGATATTTGACCCTTTCTTTACGACAAAGCCCCCCGGGCAGGGCACTGGGTTGGGCCTGGATATCAGCTACAACATCGTTGTCAACAAACACCGGGGGGATATCAAGGTGCTCTCTAACCCTGGCAAAACCTGCTTTCAAGTCTGGCTCCCGGTCAACTCTGAAGCCAGCTAAGAGCGCAAGGGTCGAGATATACTCGCTGCGCTTGCCCTGTGCGCCTATACGAGGTGAGGTGGGACGAGAATACGGGATAGAGGAGGACTCATGAGCACATCAGCACACTCCAGGGGGGCTGTACGAGCTAAGCTGGCGGGGCAGGAGCTCCCGCGCTCGCGAACGCCTGGGAGAAGTCGCGAGCGAATGTCTCGTACGAGCGGGCTGGGTGGCCGGTGATCTCCTCGACGTCATTCGTCGTGAAGTCGCCGAAGCCCTCGCTGAGCGCCTTGTTGTACTCGTTGAGGGCATCAACCATCCACTCCGGCAACCCCATGCCGACCATCGCCTCCCGGGCCGCTTCGGGCGGGACGTCCACGTACTTGACCTCCTTGCCGAGCGCCTTCGAGAGCCCGGCCGCTATGTCGTGGTAGGAGATCGACGCAGGGCCGGTTAGCCCGTACGTCTTGCCCTCGTGACCAGCCTCTGTGAGGACCTTCGCGGCAACGTCGGCGATGTCCCGTACGTCGATCATGCCCAGTTTGCCGTCCTTGGCCGCCATATAAACAACGCCTTCTGATGCGACGGTCTGCGCCACCATGAGCATGTTCTGCATGAACCAGTGAGGCCTGAGGAGCGTGTAGGGTAGACCGGACGCCTTCAGTTCCGTGTCGATCTCGGCGTGCTGTGCTGGAATGCGCGGCAAAGCACCAGGCATCTCTCTAACTGCCTCCGCCGACAGCCTGACGATGTGCGGGCTGCCGGCACGCTTGGCGGCGGCGATTCCGTTGCGGGCCAGTGAAACCTGGTTAGGGCCGGCGGGAGTGACCAGGAAAACCCTGTCCACCCCGCTAAAGGCGGCATCAAGCGTTTCGGGCTTGTCTAGGTCGCCGATGACAACCTCAACGCCGGCATCCCTGAGGCCCTGCGCCTTCGACTCGTCGCGGACCAGAGCACGAACGTTTTCGCCCATGGCGGTGAGGCTAGCGATCACCCCACCGCCAACGTTTCCGGTCGCTCCCGTGACCAAGATTTTCTCAGGCATGGGTCTGCCCCCTTCTTTTTCATTCCGGCACCGCAACCGCCGAGGGTCGCGCCACCATGCCGATAATGGCGGTGCGTAGATAGCACATCTGCCCGCCTAACCTGCGGTGACGCTCAGTATAGTCGACCGCAGAGGAAAGTCAATGCGGATCATCGGGGAGTCCGCCCGTTGACGCCCGCCCAGCCCAGGCGCACAATCTCGGCCGCTATCCTAGAAGGATCAGCCGCCTCATTCCTTCCGCGGTCGCGCCTCGTTCACGGTCAGGGTGCGGCCGTCCAGCATCTTGCCGTTGAGCTCCTCGATCGCCTTGCTGGCTTCGGCTT
>JADFRV010000075.1 GCA_022561095.1 Chloroflexota bacterium
TTTTGTTGATGTCGTAAAGAGTTTAAGTTCTCTTCCCTTAAATTGGGAGAAGATTTTGAATCATGCACAAAATATTCTTGTTACTGGTAATAAGAGTAACGAGTTGATTTGGGGAGAACCTAAAAATGATTCATTCGCAGATGCAGAAGAAGTAGATGACAGTCCATTGGAAGGCCGGGACATCTACTTTTATTCAGAGATCGACAGATATGAAGCTCTGGGCTTTATAAAAACATTACGTGAATTTAGAAAGGTAGCATCAGGAGTATCTGAGCCCCGAATCAATTTACATCTTCATAGTATGGGAGGGGGAGTCTTTGGAGGCTTTTCTATGATGGATGAAATCTTATCTGTAAGGAAAGATGTACCCATCGATACTTATATAGATGGAGCAGTAGCAAGTGCTGCTACACTTCTTAGTGTCGTAGGCTCGAAACGTTTTATTAAGAAAAATAGTTTCTTTTTAATGCATCAAGTTTCTTCTCAGTTGTTTTTTGGAACCCATCAAAATTTCCAAGACACAGAGAAGAATCTAACACTCTTCATGAATCACCTTAAGGCTATTTATCAAGAGTTTACAAATATTCCGCCTGAGAAAATGGAAGAACTTCTTCTTCATGATTTATGGCTTAGTGCTGAACAATGTTTAGAATGGGGTATTGTTGATGTCATATTAGACTGATACAAGAGTAGGGGGAAATCCTAAAAGGATTGATTTGCTATCCAGAAGACTTCAAGTCTCCTTTTATATAATGTATGTTTAACTTAACGGAGGTTAGGTATGGAATGGAAACAAGCATGTCCATTTTGTTTTGAGAATCACTCGCAGAAAAAAAATCTTCAACGAAAATGTGTTCCTTGTAGTAAGACATGGGATCCTAAGTTTCATAGAATAGTTAAAGGAAAAACAGTATTGGTTGAAGGATATGAATATAGTGGATATGGTCATCCTGTTAAAATTGGAGAGCCTGATGTTAGGAAAAAAGCAAAAATAATGTTTCTAAACTATCCTAATAACCCCACAGGCGCAGTTGTAGAGGCCGACTTCTTCGAGAAGGTAATAGACTTCGCCAAGGCCCACGACATCGCCGTAATGCACGATGCGTCGTACTCCGAGGTGGCGTTCGACGGCTACCGGCCGCCCAGCTTTCTGGAGGCGGAGGGCGCGCGCGAGGTGGGGATCGAGTTCCACTCGCTCTCCAAGTCATACAACATGACTGGCTGGCGGATAGGGATGGCGGTAGGGAACGCGGAGATCATCGACGCCCTGATGCGGGTGAAGTCCAACCTGGACTCGGGGATACCGCAGGCGATCCAGCGAATGGCGATCGCGGCGCTGGAGGGCCCGCAGGAGTGTATCGAGGAGCACAATCTCGTCTACCAGCGGCGGCGTGACCGGCTGGTGACGGCGCTGCGTGGTCTGGGACTGCGGGTGAGCCCGCCCAAGGCCAGCCTCTATGTCTGGGCGCGGGTGCCGGACGGCACGACCAGCGTGCAGTACGCCACGCAGCTGCTGGACGAAGCGGGCGTGGTGGTGACGCCGGGCACGGGATACGGCCCCAGCGGCGAGGGGTACGTGCGGCTATCGCTCACTCTGCCCGACGAGCGGCTGGAGGAGGGCGTACGTCGCTTGGTGGCGCTACGGGTGTAAGGGGTGTGGCCTAGGCCACCGTGGCCAGCCTTCCTGCCTGCTTGGGCGAGATGTGGCCTGCTTCCAGCAGCCAGCGGATCGTGTCCGTGAAGGTGTCGCGAGGGTCGCGCGGGACGAACCCCAGCTCCTCACGCGTGCGTGAATCGTCGTAGTGGGCCTCCAGGCTGAGGAAGTAGAAGCCCTCGAAGTTCAGCGGCAGGCGGAACGGCAGGACGCGCTGGGCCAGGTCGGCGAGGCGGCCTACCGGCATCAGGTACCGAACGGGCACCGTCCGCGTAGGGAGCTTGCGTCCGGTGATCTCAGCAAGCTCGAGGACGATCTCCTTGACCTCCATGTACGTGCCGGCGGCCAGGTAGCGCCGCGGCCCGCGCCCCGCTTCCATCACCGCGGCGTGGACCTGCGCCACGTCTCTCACGTCGACGACCTGAAACCCGCCTGAGGGGAGCAGCGGGAACTGCCCCTTGAGGACCGCTGAGGCCAGCCGGCTGGTCTCCCCGAAGTGCGGATCGTGCGGGCCCCAGACTCCGGTGGGATAGGTGATGACGATGGGGGCGCCGTCCTCCTGGTACTTCCGCGCCACCTTCTCGGCCTCGGCCTTGGAGCCGATGTACGCACCCTTTGGGGCTTTGACCGGCGAGTCGGGCGTGAGCACCTCGCCGTTGGGGGGCAGCAACGCGCCGCCGGTGGAGACGTAGACGATGGGGTCCAGCCCCAGCCGGATCGCCGTGCTCAGCACCAGGTCGGTGCCGCGGACGTTGGTCTCCCGGATGCGCTTCGCCTCGCGGCCGTCGAGGGAGTAGACGGCGGCGGCGTGGAGCACGGCCTGGCAGCCCTCCATCGCCCGCTCGACGGCTTCCGGGTCGGTGATGTCGCCGACGATAGAGTCGACCTTACCCACCCCCAGCGGCTCCAGGGCGGGGGCGATCCGGTCCGGCGAGCGCACGAGCAGCCGCACGTCGTGTCCGTTCTCGATCAGCGCCGCCACCGTGTGCGATCCCACGAAGCCGGTTCCGCCGGTGACGAGTACGCGCATGGCAGGTCTCCTTTACAGGCAGTGCAACGGGGGTATTATAGCGCAGCGCTCTACGCCGCCCGCGCCAGCAGGACGGCCACGCTTACCGCCACCACCGCCGCTGCCATTAGCGCCAGCGCGCGCTCGTCGGCGGCGAGAGCCCAACGCCTGTCGATCGCCTCTGTCGTTCCGTCCGCGTAGGTGATGCGCCCCTCGATGCTCTGCGCGCGGCGGCGTATGGCACGGACGCGGGAGCTGAGCGTGCGCTGGGCGAGGCTGAGGGCGAAGGCGGCGGCAGCACCAGCGGCTGCCGCCGGTTCGAGCCGCTCGGCGCTTACCCAGTAGGCGGTGAGGAGGGGGAAGGCGCCCCAGGCCAGGGCGAACCAGAGGTCGGAGTGGAGGCGGCCGCCGAACAGTTCCAGGTTGTAGGCGATGACGATGAATGCTCCGAAGCCGATGAAGGCGAGCAGCCAGGGCGAGACCACCACTGCGCCCAGCAGCCCCAGGCCCACCGCGCCGACAAGAGCGATCGCTGTGAGGCACACGAGTACGGACGTCGGGATACGGGTGCGCAGGGGCCGGCCGTTCAGCTCGTCGAGGGCGTGGGCGGCGACGCCGACGCCAAGGAAGAAGGCGAGGAGGGTGGCGCCGAGCCGGTCGTAGTGGAGGGTGGGGGCGAGGGCGGCGCCGAGGACGACGTAGCTCAGGTGCCAGAGCGTGTACGGAGGATGGAGCAGGGTCACGTAATCTCGCCAGGAACCGAGATCAAGGGCGTAGAAGGCCGGTCGCGCCTCGGGTTGGTCCGTGGCCCTGGGCGTCGTGGCATCGAGCCTGCGGACGGTTCTCATCCGCTCTTCGTTCCCCAGATGACGATGGCGCCGCCGAGAGAGAGGCGTCTCGCGGCGACGTTGGAGAAGCCGCAGTCGCGCCACAGTTGGAGCAGCCGCTCCTCAGGCCAGCGGCGGTAGAAGCCGCGGATGCTGGGGCCGAGGAAGGCGCCGACACGGCGCCAGGCGGGAGAGAGGAGGGCGCCGCCCAGGGGAAGGGCGATGGCGGTGTAGAGCCGCCAGAGGGGGTGGGCCAGCCCGGAGGGGACGGCGAAGTCCAGGGAGGCTATCGTGCCGCCTGGCTTGAGGACGCGCGCCAGCTCTGCGAGGGTGGAGGGGACGTCGGCGACGTAGCGCAGCAGGTAGGTGAACACGACCGCGTTGAAGGCCGCGTCGGCGAAGGGGATCGCCTCCGCCGTGCACTCCGCGAGGTCCAGGCGGGACGCTACGCCGCCGGCGCGGCGCGCCGCAGCCTGAAGCATCGGCCGGGTGATGTCGGCGGCGGTCACCCGCACGCCGTCGCGCCGGCAGAGGCGGAGGGCGAGGGCGCCGGTGCCGGTGGCCATGTCGAGGACTCGCGCCCCCGGCGGCAAGTCGAGCCGGGAGAGCAGGAAGTCATGCCAGCGAGAGTACTGGAGGAGGCTGAGGAGCTGGGCGGGACGGTCGTAGTTGTCGGCGATGGGCGAGAAGATGCGGCGTGGGGTGTCGGGGCCGGCCGACCGGCCCATCTTTGGTCCTGCATGAGCGGGAACAGGCATCCGGTGGCCCTTCTAGCGAGACGGGGATGCTGGCCTGCCTGCCGGTAGGCAGGCGCGACCCATTGTAGCACGCACAGGGCGCCCGCCTGCGGTCTATACTAATACGGGAGGTGAATCCGAGATAGCACGCAGGTTACACGAGACGACGGAGCCCCGGGAGCGGGCGTTCCTGGTGGCCGCCGAGATCAAGCGCGGCGACGGACGGGCGCACAGGTCGGCCGGCCTTCGGCGCTGGAGTACGCAGGCCTCGCTGGAGGAGCTGGCTCTTCTGGCGGACACGGCGGGAGCGCAGGTAGTGGGTTACGCCTTGCAACGGCTGGAGCGGCCCAACCGGGCGACGTACATCGGCCGGGGCAAGGTGCAGGAGATCGCCTCGCAGCAGGGCTCGCTGGACTACACCACCGTCATCTTCGACGATGAGCTGTCGCCATCCCAGCAGCGGACGCTTGAGAAGGAGCTGGAGGTGAAGGTGCTGGATCGCACGGCGCTGATCCTGGACATCTTCGCCCAGCACGCGCGCACGAGAGAGGGCCGGCTGCAGGTGGAGCTGGCCCAGCACGAATACATCCTGCCCCGCTTGCGGGGCCAGTGGTCTCACCTGGAGCGGCTGGAGGGTCGAATCGGCACGCGCGGGCCGGGCGAGACGCAGCTGGAGACGGACCGGAGGCTGATCCGTAACCGGATATCGGCGCTGAAGCGGCAGATAGAGCAGGTCCGGCGGCAGAGGGCGCTGCACCGTCGCCAGCGAGCGAGGCAGGGGCTGCCGGTGGTCTCGCTGGTGGGCTACACGAACGCGGGCAAGAGCACGCTGATGCGGACGTACTCAGGGGCGGACGTGCTCGTGGAGGACCGGCTGTTCGCCACTCTGGACCCGGTGACGCGTCGGGTGAGGCTGCCATCGGGGAATATGGTGCTGCTGACGGATACGGTGGGGTTCATCCAGAAGCTGCCGACGCAGCTGGTGGCGGCGTTTCGGGCTACGCTGGAGGAGATGACGGAGGCGACGCTGATGTTGCACGTGGTGGACGTAACGCATCCGGACGCGGTGCAACAGGCCGAGACGGTGGAGGCGACGCTGGCTGAACTGGAGCTGGCGGCGAAGCCGTTGCTTACGGTGTTCAACAAGGCCGATCTCCTCATCGAAGGGAAGGGCGACTCGCTGGAGGAGGTGCTGAAGGCGGAGGGGTCGCAGGCGTTGCTGGAGCCGTGGGGCGCCGATGCGTTGGTGATCTCGGCGGCGAAGGGGTGGGGGATGGAGGAGATGGGACGGCGGTTGGAGGCGTCGGTGGCGGAAGCGGCGTCGCCCAGGGCCTAAACGAGGCCGGGATATAGGTCTGGTCGTCAGTGAATGCTCACGGCATTCAAATCAGTGGCCACCGCAGCCAAACCAGGCACCTAGTCATATCCCTCTGACAGCCTTCGAGTCCTCGAATGCCTCGCGCACGTGTTCGATGGTGTACTCGCCTCGTTTCCTGGTCATGTTCAGAAGACCCTCCCAATGGAGCTGAAGACCGAGGTCGGCACGGCTCGTATGGCTCGGCTCAACACCTTCTCCAAGTAGTCTGAGAAGCTCCTGCGCAAATCTGGTCGGGTACAGAACAAGGTCCCGGTCTGCTCCCGAATCCGCCGGAAGTTGGTGCATCCAGAACGCGGGCTCGGGCGGGTCGTCCTCGTCCCAGGTCACTCCCGGCGGGTAAAGGAAATAGAAATCCCATGCTGTGGACTGAAGTCCCAGAGTCTTCGAGTACAAATTCCCGACCTGACGCCTCGGGTCCCAGACATGGACCACCGGTAGGTCCTCGAAAGGTGCAGCCTCGGCATCGGCCCGCTCAAGGCTGTCCTTTCGCATCATCGGGAGCCAGACAGCAAAGCCTTTCAGTTTGTGAGCCTGGAATTCCTCGAGCAGTTTGCGGACAACACCTTGTCCGTAAATGCATACCGGTCACGTAGGTGAGTAAACGGCGACCAGCCTGACGGACCCACTGCTGCTGTTGAATTCCTGCCGCAGCTTGTCGAGATCTAGCTGCTCCATAGCTGTCACTCCTCCTTTCGGTTTCGCCTGGGCGGGCGCCGATCACGCTGAAAGGACCGGTGGCTACTGGCATATGCCGCCAGGGTGCGCATCTTCGGCTATTAGTTAATGCTCACGGCATTCAGTTGCCAGTAGCCCCGCAGCCATACCAGGGCTTCTCGTCCATCTCGACGTCGAGACCCGTGTTGAACTTGTTCAAGCCGTTGAACAGGTCGATGACCGCAGCCACCTCTGTGAGGCCATCGTCGTCCAAACCGTACTTCCGCACAGCGCCGGTGTAGACCTCGATGCAGTAACTGCATCCGTTCATCGTCGAGACGGTCAGAGCAATGATGGCCTTCGTGAGGTCATCGAGCTTACCCTGCTCGTGCATGAGCGCGCGGATCTTGTTCCAGCTCGCTTCGAGGTAGGCCGGGTTGCGAGCCATGGTCTTGTACATGTTTGGCACGAAGTCGATGTCTAGCGACTCCTTGATGTCGTCGTAGATCTCCTTGACTTTTCCTTTCACCGTCTCTTCTTCAATCATCTCGACTGAGGCCATGTTCGTCCTCCCTTATCTCTATGCTAGATCGCTGCGAATCCGGTCGAACTCCTCCTTGGTGATCTCACCCCCGGCCAGGCGCTCCCTGGCGATATCCAGCGCGCTTCGGTCCCGCCTCCGGTCTCCCGTGAACTGGCGAATCCCCCAAGCGACAACCGCGATGAGTCCTCCCCAGAAAAGCACCATCATGACCACCATTACGATCCACCAGCCGCCGCCCATGTCCCAGCCACCGTCACCGTCCATATCGAGCGTCACCCTCAGCGCGCCGATCGCCGGGCCTTCAGAGACTGAAGCCGGAACAGTGTCTAGCACAGCGCTCTCACCAACGGCGGCCGCTGTGGAGGCCGTTCCGCCAGTATCGTAGGCCAATGCGCCGGCCGTCCAAGCAAACGCCGTGCCCAGAACGACCGTTGCGAGGACAGTGGCCCGGAGAGCCATCCACTTAAATTGAGCGGGCATTGTCTTCCTCCTCTCCTGCTTGTGTAACCCAGACAGGCGCTCGCCCGCTGGTGGCCGCCGCCTCCTCGTTCACCTCCATGCTCCACGCGGGGTCTTTCGCCATAGATCTCTCTCCTTTCTGGACTGAGCTCAGGGATGGCCCCTCGCGGCACTCGTTTCCAGAACTCATTAGGTCCCATCCTAGAGGTGCTCTGTGCAGCCGATGTCAACTCCGAAGCGCCAGACGTCAAGAACTCGTGAATGTGCACATGTGAATCGGGACTCGCATACGGGCTAGAGAGGCGCCGGAGGAGTATGCAAACGAATCCGAGCTCATCTCTGGTTGCTATAATCGAACGGCCAGCGGCCGATTGACAGGAGGTCGAACGCGTGACCAGAATTGGTTGCCCCTCCGGCGGTGCGACGAATTTTCCGAAAATTCGTGCGCGGGCTATATTGACACACATCGATATAGTCATTATCATGAGGCCATGGCTACTGAAGCGAAGGTGATAAACGAGGTGGCGGCCTGCTGTGGGATAGAGCCGGGCTCGGTTCACGAGGCCGACGCGGCGCAGGATGGAGCGCTGGCCGATGCGGCGACACGGTTCAAGGCGCTCTCGGACGAGACGCGTCTGCGAATCGTCCGCACGATGGTGCGGTCGAAGCACGAGCTGTGCGAGTGCAATATCGTGCCCTTGTTTGGGCTGTCGCAGTCCACGATCTCCTACCACCTGAAGGTGCTGCGCGAGGCGGGCATCGTGGAGTGCGAGAAGCGGGGGCTGTGGGCATATTACCGGGTGAACACACGTGCCCTGATGGGCGCGGTGAAGACGCTGGCCGAGCTGGCATAAATCGAAGAGATTCGATGAAGGAGGAGAGGTTATGACTACCGAGCGAGAGATCAAGGAGACGGTCCGCGAGCGCTATGCCCAGAGCGCCCGCCAGGCGCAGGGAGCAGCGGATTCGTCCTGCTGCGGGTCCGAGACTACGGAGAACGTCATCAGCTCCAAGCTCTATACCACGGACGAGCTCCAGGGGCTGCCGCAGGAGGCGGTGGTGGCGTCGTTGGGCTGCGGGAACCCGGTAGCGATGGCGGACCTGCACGAGGGCGAGGTGGTGCTGGACCTGGGCTCGGGCGGCGGCATCGACGTGCTGCTTTCGGCGCGACGGGTCGGCCCGACGGGCAAGGCTTACGGGCTGGACATGACGGACGAGATGCTGGAGCTGGCGCGGAAGAACCAGCGCCAGGCGGGCGTGACCAACGTCGAGTTTCTCAAGGGTGAGATGGAGGAGATGCCGCTGCCGGACGAGGCAGTGGACGTGATCATCAGCAACTGCGTGGTGAACCTATCGCCGGACAAGGACAAGGTGCTGGCGGAGGCGCACCGGGTGCTGAAGCCCGGCGGCCGACTGGCTATCGCCGACATCGTCGCGCGCGGTGACGTGCCGGAAGAGCTGCGCCGGAACCTGGAGGCGTGGGCCGGCTGCGTGGCGGGCGCGCGCTTTTGCTTTGGAAAAGCCGCAGCCCCGACCGCGTTCACCGCATCGTCTCCGCTGCCACCCAGCACCGTGACGTTCGTGAGCGAGGCTACGGGATTGATGGTGATATTGTCGTCTCCACCAAGGCCGTTGATGACCAAGTTGGTGAATCCCGATACGTCGATGTCGGTCGTGTTGCCGAGTGCATCTGTGACTGTCAACACACCGGCACCACTCAACGAAATCGTGTCATTGCCGTCGGTGCCTTGAACAACGCCGGTTGTCCCGCTTTGCGTGACCGTGTCGATATCAGAGTAACTCAGTGACAGCAGTGGATTCCCCATTGCGTCGACAGGATCGACGACTCCGGCGCCCGGCGCACCTGGTGTAATGATGGCGTTTGTCGTTGTTACGTCCAGCGTATCGGTTCCGCCATTGCCGTCGACTGAAACCCTCTCGACACTGGTCAAGACGTAGTTGGTTAATTCGCCACCGGTCGTGATGGCAATCGTTCCACCGGACGTGGCGGAGGCCGTGTAGGCGATCGTGTCGTCGCCGGCCGAACCAATCAGGTTCACCGTATCATTTCCGTTGCCACCCGCGAGGCTAACATCGCCATCGTCGGTACCCAGATTCGAGAATGTGATGTTCGGTCCCGAATCGACTTGAGCAGTCCCCACCGAGGCGCCCGTGCGAGTGACCGTGAAGGTGTTGTCGTCACCGTCACCGTTGAGCGTGACCGTGTCGGTGCCCGTTCCGGCACCGCCGTCGATCGTGATGGCTTCGGTATTGGAGAAGTTCACCGTCGTAGCGGCCGACC
>JADFRV010000076.1 GCA_022561095.1 Chloroflexota bacterium
GCCGGTGCCGCCCGTAATCAGCACGCGCGCCATCACGCTACCTGAACGCCGGTATCACCTCTTGCGAGAAGCGGAGGAGGCTATTGCGGTGGCTGCGGGGGAACTGGGACACCATGATCTCCTCCACGCCCGCGTCGACGAACGCCTGAACGCCGTTCTTCACGTCGTCCACGGAGCCCATGAGGACGGATCGGCGCGCCTCCTCCTCCGTGCCGCCGCGGAACGCCATGGTGCCCTGGACCACGCGCTGCTGGAACGCCGGGTCCTCGTTCAGGAACAGCATCACCTGTGTGGTCCGCCGGATCTCGCTGAAGTCGCGGCCCACGTCCTTGCAATGCTGCTCCAGCACCTCGTACTTGTGCCGGACCTCCTCCGGCGTGCCGATAACGTTGGTGGCGTCGGCGTACTTGGCCACCGTGCGCAGCGTGTGCTTCTCGCCGCCGCCGCCGATGAGGATCGGCGGGTGTGGCTGCTGTACGTTACCCGGGTTGTACGGCGGCTGGTCCAACTGGTAGTAGCGCCCCTGGAAAGTGGGCCGCATCTCCGTCCACAGCAGCTTGATCACCTGCACCGCCTCGTCCAGCCGCTCCAACCGCTCCTTCGTGGTGTGGAAGGGGATGGCGAACGCCTCGTGCTCGTAGGTGTGCCAGGCGCCGCCGAGGCCGAACTCAAGCCGGCCGCCCGATATCTGGTCCACCGTCGTCGCCATCTTGGCCAGCACAGCCGGGTGACGATAGGTGTTGCCCGTGACCATGATCCCCAGCCGAACGCGTGATGTGGCCTGGGCCAGCGCGGCGAGGGCGGTCCAGCCCTCCATGCACGGGCCCTCGGAGCCCGTGGCGACGCCCATGCCGGTCACGAAGTGGTCCATCAGCCAGAGGTGATCGAAGTTAGAGTCGCCGTCCAGCTCCTGCCAGAGCGACAGCAGCTCGTCCCAGGAAACCCCTGCCTGAGTGGCCTGTACACCGAACTTCAAGGTGCGCTCCTTTTCTAGAATTCCTTCACTTTTACGCGAACGTAAGAATAGGGTAACCCCACGCCCTCGGTCAAGCGGTCGGCCTGCGTTTATTCGCCGGCCTTCTGCTCCAGCCCCAACTGCTGCTTGTAGTCCGGCTCCAGAGCGGCCACGGCCCCCATCTGGAGAAAGGTGGTGGTGGGCCACTGGACGAACATGCGCATGACGTCCTCTCCCGCCGCGAGCTCGGGCCTATCGCCGATGATCTTCCGCTCCTGGAGACCCGAAATCTCCTCGTCCGAAAGGCCGAGGAGGCCTTGGAGGATCTCCTTGTTGTGCTCACCAAGCTTGGGGGCGGGGGCGCGGGTCGACACGTCGAAGGCGGAGAAGCGAGCGCCGAGCTGGCGAGGTACCGGCCTGGGGCCGACGTCAGGCTGATCGATCGTCTCGAAGTAGCCGCGCTCCCGCAGGTGCGGGTCCAGGAGCACCTCCTTCGGGTTGAGCACGGCGGCCGCGGTAACGCCCGCAGCCTGGAGCAGGTGCATCGCCTCGATGTGGCCCTGCTCCCGCGTCCAGGAGGCGATCAGCTCATCCAGCTCGTCGTGGTGGCGGTGGCGGCCCAGCACGTCGGCGAACCGCTCGTCCCCCGCCCAGTTGGGCTGCCCCACGGCCTCGCAGAACGCCTGCCACTCCGCATCGTCGCGCACGGTGAGCACCAACCAGTTGTCCTCGCCGCGACAGGGGTAGCAGCCCTGAGGCGCGAACCAGGGGCTGCGATTGCCGATACGCTCCGGCTCGCGGCCGTTGAACGCGTAGTCCATCAGTGCGTAGCCGCCGATGGGGATCGCCGCCTCCTGCTCAGACAGGTCGATGTACTGGCCCTTGCCGGTGCGGCGCCTGTAGTGCAGGGCGGCCAGGACAGCGCCCGCCCCCGCGATGCCGGAGTAAGGGTCGGTGAACGATATCCCCGTGCGCAACGGCTCGCCGCCGCGATAGCCGGTGAAGGAGGAGATGCCGGAGGCGGGCTCCAGCCCCATCCCGTAGGCTGAGTAGTCGCGCCAGGGCCCGTTCTGGCCGTAGCCGGAGAGAGCGATCATGATCAGGTCCGGCTTTATCTTGCGCAGCGACTCGTAGTCCAGGCCGTGCTGGGCCATGACGCGGGGCGTGAAGCTCTCAGCGACGACGTCCATGTGGGGGATGAGGCGCTTGAGCAGTTCCACGGCATCCGGTTCGTTGAAGTCGAGGGTTAGAGACTTCTTGCCCGCGTTGCGGTAGAGGAAGTAGCCCATCCGGTTCCAGAAGTCGTCGTGGGAGTCGTTATCAGCGATGACGAGAAGGCGGGTGATGTCGGTGCGCTTGAGGCCTTCGAGCTTGATGACCTCGGCGCCCAGGTCGGAGAGGATACGGGTGCAGGTGGGCCCGGCGTAGGGCTGGGTTAGGTCCAGCACGCGGATACCGGAGAGAGGCAGATCAGTCATTGGGGCACCCCGCTCACGCAGGATGCGTGCCTCCTCCGAATCGTAGCCGAGATCCAACAGTACCTCGTGCGTGTGCTCTCCCAGAGTAGGCGCTGGCCCCGTGCGGAGCGGCGTCTCCGACATCTTGAACGGCGCTCCTGCCACCTGCGTCCGCCCCAACTCCGGCTGCTCCACCTCCTGAAAGAAGCCACGCGCCTTCATATGCTCGTCCTCCTGCAAAAGCCGCGGGCTCATCACCGGCCCGAACGGCATGCGCAGCTCTTGAGCGCGCGTCAGCAGGTCCCGCCAGTCGTGCTCCAGCAGGTAGGGGCGCAGTATCTCCTCGAACTTCTGCCACTGGATGGAGCGCATCCAGAGGTTGATGAAGAGAGGGTTCTGCTCCAGCTCCGGCTGCTCCATGAGAACGGCCATTCCGAGAGGAAAGCCGGTGGCGCCCGGTACGACGACGATGTGGCCATCCTTGCAGGGGAAGATGTCCGCCGGGTAGGCGAACAGGTGGCGGGAGTAGAAGCGCTTGCGTATGGCGCCCATGAAAGAGTAGAGCGTGGTGTTGTACTCGTCGGCGGCGCCCAGCGCCTCCAGCATAGAAACGTCGATCTGCTGGCCCCCGCCGTTCGATGCGCGGTGCTCCACGGCGGCGAGAACGCCGACGAAGGCGTTGAGGCCGGCGAAGTACTCAGCCGGCTCGCCGCCGGTGCACAGCGGCTCCCTGTCGGGATCGCCTGTGACGTACATCAGGCCGGAGAGCGCCATGCAGGTCAGGGAGTTGCCCCGATAGCCGCTGTACGGCCCCGTCTGACCGAACGGCGTAATGGAGCAGTAGACCAGATCCGGGAACTCCTCCTTCAGGTCGTCGTAGCCCAGGCCAAGCAAAGCCATGAGGCCCGGCGCCTGGCTCTCCACCAGCGCGTCCGCTCTGGCCAGGAGCTTGCGCAGCACGATGCGACCGCTCTCGGTCTCGATGTCCAGGCTGACGCTCTTCTTGTTCCCGTTCAGGTGGATGAACAGCCCGCCCTTGTCGTGGTGGGGGACGTCGTCCGGGAACGGCCCCAGAGTACGGGCGTAGTCACCCTGGGGCGGCTCCACCTTAATCACCTCGGCGCCGCAATCGGCCAGCAGCTTGGCGCAATAGGGCCCGGCGATCCCCTGGGAGAGGTCGATAACACGCAGGTCGTCGAGGGCGAGGTCAGGCAAGGGCGCTCCTTCGTGTGCTACACGGAGGCTTGGAGCGGATGATACTACAAGATTGGAACAGCAGCCACTTCCACTGTTCCCTGTTCCCCGTTCCTTTTGCTACAATGCGGGTCGCTGGAATGCCAATGCCTGTGCCAACCCTCTCAATGGACAAGCGCGGCCCCATCGCCCACCTGACGTTGCGGCGGCCGGAAACCCAGAACGCCATCGACGGCGCCCTCCTGGGCGAGCTGTCCCGCGCCTGCGAAGCGATTGAGGTGGACGACGACGTCCGCGCGGTGGTGCTGGCCGCAGAGGGCGAGCACTTCTGCCTCGGCTGGGACGCAGCCCTCCTCGACGGAGAGGGCGGCGGCCCTCCCGCGGACCCCTTCGGCTGCCTGGCGGAGTTGCCGCGGCCGGTTGTCTGCGCCGTCCAGGGCGATACCCTCAGCGCCGGCCTGGAGCTGGCCCTCGCCTGCGACATCCGCCTCGCCGCGGAGGACGCACACCTGGGCCTGCCGGAGACCAAGCTCGGCCGTGTCCCCATGGGCGGCGGCAGCCAGCGCCTGGCCCGCCTGGTGGGCAGGGGCAAGGCGCTGGAGATGATCCTCACCGGCGAGCCGGTAGAGGCGCGGGAGGCGCTGCGCATCGGCCTCGTGAGCGCCGTGGCGCCTACCGATAAGCTGGCGGCCGAAGCGGAGGCGATCGCCGGCCGCATAGCGGAGCGCGGCCCCATCGCCGTGCGCTACGCCAAGGAGGCGATAAACCGCGGCCTGGAGATGCCCCTGGAGCAGGCCCTCCGCTACGAGACCGACCTGACGATCATCCTCCAGACCACGGAAGACAGAGCGGAGGGCGTCCGCGCCTTCCTGGAGAAACGGAAGCCGAAGTTCAAGGGACGATAGCGAAGGAGGTATCGATCAGATGCAGGTCGTCCTGGAGATGGATGAAACCTGGTCGCTGATGTCGGCCATCACGTCCTACGTGATCGACCGCAGCGGCGTATCGCAGGATGGTAAGTCGAAAATCAGGCGCTGGCGCAGCGACCGCGCTGTAGGCACGGTGGAGATGGACGAGCTGGCGGTGGCCGTCAACCAGGCGCTGGACACGTACCTCGACGAGAAGATGACGCGCACGGTCCGCCGTCGCGGCCGCTACGTCTCCAGCCGTGAGGTGACCCGATGAGGCTGGAGCTTGAGCAGGAGGAGAGCGTCGAGCTCCTCTCCCTCATCGTCGACCGCATCACCCAGGAGGCCAAACTCGCCACCAAGGACCGGGCCACCGTGAAGCGCTGGCGCAGCGAGCAGATGAAGGCCGGCTCCGACGCGATGAAGGAGCTCACCGATAAGATCAACGCCGACCTGGAGCGCGCCCTCCAGACCAAAGCGAAAAGCGCGGTGCAGAGAGCGGACTGGCGCTGAGATCGCCCTCCTCTTAATACGAGACACGATGTTCGACACCCTCCTCTACGACAAGCAGGACGGCATCGCCTGGATCACCCTCAACCGTCCCGATCTCCTCAACGCCATCAACATGCGGATGCGGGACGAGCTGTGGGACGTCGTCCAGGCCGTGCGAGACGACCCCGAGGTCCTGGTCGTCATCTTCAAGGGCGCCGGCGAGCGGGCGTTCTCGGCCGGGGCGGACATCAGCGAGTTCGGGACGGCGCCCTCGTACGTGGAGTCGCGGCGGGCGCGCCGCCAGCGTGACCTCTGGGGGCTCATGCTCTCGCTGGAGAAGCCGCTCATCGCCGCCATCCACGGCTACGCCCTCGGCGCCGGCATCGAGCTGCCGATGTGCTGCGACCTCCGCATCGCCAGCGAGGACGCGCGGCTGGGGCTGCCGGAGGTGAGCCTGGGCTACATCCCCTCCGCCGGCGGCACCCAGACGCTGCCCCGCCACGTCCCGCCCGGCGTGGCGATGCACATGATCCTGACCGGCGACCCGATCGACGCCGGGACGGCGTTGCGCCACGGCCTCGTCCAGCGGGTCGTCCCCCGCGAGCGGCTCTATCAGGAGGCGGAGTCGTTGGCGCGGACGCTCATGTCGCGGGGGCCGCTGGCGCTGCGCCTGGCCAAGCGCGCGGTGCTGGAGGGGCTGGACCTGCCGCTGGCGGAGGGGTTGGCGTTGGAGCGACGCCTGGCCGCGAGGGCGCTGGCCGTGTGAGCGTGACCCTAAGTCCATTCGGAGGTAGAGGATGAACACGTCCGAGTTCCTGATGATCGCCGCCTCGGTGGTGCCGGATCGTATCGCTATGATCTGCGACGGCGAAAGCCGCACCTTCGCCCAGCTCCAGGAGAGGGTGAACCGCCTGGCCAACGCCCTCTCCGCCAGTGGCGGACTGGGCATCGGCAAGGGCGATAAGGTGGCGGTGATGGCCCTCAACTCCATCCCCTACGTCGAGACCTACTACGCCTGCGCCAAGCTGGGCGCCGTGTTCGTCCCCCTCAACTACCGCGCCAAGAAAGAAGAGCTCTCCTACATGGCGAACAACTCGGAGACCAAAGTCATGTTCGTGGGCGAGCGCTACCTGGAGCTCACCGCCGCCATCCGGACCCAGTTCAAGACCGTGCAGCAGTTCATCTGCTACGACCTGCCTGCCCGCAGGCACGGCGCCCACCCTGGGCAAACGCCCGCCCGTCTGGGTGAGGGCATAACCTCCTACGAGGAGCTCCTCGCAGCCCACGAGCCGGAGGAGATCTTCACCGACGTGGAGGACCCGGACCCCACGATCGTCATCTACACCAGCGGCACCACGGCTATGCCCAAGGGCGTTGTACTGACCTACCTCAGCATGTCCGTGTACGTGACCAACACGATGGAGCCCGCTAACCCGGAAACCCACGACGTCACCCTCCTCTCCGTGCCGATCTATCACGTCGCCGGCGCCACCGCCATGCTCTCCTCCGTCTGGGGGGGACGCACCCTGGTGATCCTCCCCCAGTTCGAGCCGCAGGCCTGGCTGGAGGCTGTCCGGACCCACAGCGTCACCCACAGCTTCATCGTACCGACGATGCTCAAGCGGACGATGGAGCAGCCGGAGTTCGAGAAGTACGACCTGAGCTCGCTGAAGCTCATCGCCTACGGCGCCGCCCCCATGCCTTACGAGGTAGTGACCAAGGCTGTCCAGGTCTTTAACTGCGGTCTGATGAACGCCTACGGCCAGACGGAGAGCACCTCCACCCTTACCTTCCTGGGCCCCGAGGACCATCATATCCCCGACGCGTCAGGTGAGGAGCGGGAGAAGAAGCTCCAGCGCCTGCGCTCCGTCGGCCGCGCCATGGAGGACGTCGTCGTCGCCATCCTCGACCCTCAGGGGGAGATGCTGCCCTCCGGCCAAGAAGGGGAGATCGTCGCCCAGGGCGCCCGCATCATGTCCGGCTACCTGGGGCTGCAGGACGAGACGGAGGAGGCGATGCGCGGCGGCTGGCTTCACACCGGCGACGTCGGCTGGATGGACGAGGACGGCTACGTCTACATCACCGGCCGCACCAAGGACCTGATCATCCGCGGCGGCGAGAATATCGCGCCGGGGGAGATCGAGGCGGTCCTGGAACAGCACCCGGCGGTGGACGAGGCGGCGGTCATCGGCGTGCCGGACGCGGAGTGGGGGGAAGAGGTGAAGGCGGTGCTCGTCGCCAAGGGCGGCGGCCAGCCCTCTTCGGAGGAGCTTACCGCCTTCGTCAAACAGAACCTGGCCAGCTACAAGGCGCCCAAGTACTACGCCTTCGTGCCTGAGCTGCCGAAGAATTACCTGGGTAAGCTGCTGAAGACCGACCTGCGCAAGCAGCACGGGGAGGCGAAAGACGGCTAGGCGGCACCGCGCTCAGCAGCGACGCCGCAGGGAGAGGCGGGCCCGTCCCGGCTCCGACGAAGAGACGGCGACTCCGCCACCGCAGCCCGCCAAGCGAGCGGAAGCGACCCAGGGCGTCTCCTGGCTGGGCCTCTTCGGCGGCTTCATGGGCTTCGCGCCCATGGCCGCGCTGGCCGTTGAGATACTGTTAGACCCGCCCCAGGAGGTCGGGCGGCCCTTCGCCGCCGTCCCCTTTCTGATGGCGGCGCTCTATCTGCCGGCGGTCTGGGCCTCCCTGGCTCGCACAGACCAACGCCAGGCGATCCTGCGCGGCACCCTTATAGCCTCGCTGGTGCTCCCGTTCACCGGCAGCTTCTTATTCCGGTCTGTCATACCGTTGTTAGTGCTCGCGCCCGCGACGATTCTGCTCTGGCTCGCCCTGGGTGGGCCGAGGTGGAGGCGCTAGGCCTCAGGCCGCCGCCAGCTGCTCGGGTGCGAACGGGAACTCCTCCACCGTGTCCATGCGGTCGCACCAGGGCGTGACCGGCCGCTCGAACCGGACCCAGACGTCACCGCCCGGGAAGGGGGGAACGCGTACCACACGGCCCGCCTTGCCGGTGAAGTAGCGGCGACACCAGGATGGCGCGTCCAGGATGCGCACGCGGTCGCCGCTGAGCAGACCGCCATCGCGGGTGGGGGACTGAGCTTCGGTTGCCATCGTCATCGTATCTCCTCCCTCTACGCCGCCGGCCGCAACGTCCCCGCCTGCCGCCAGGCACGGCGTAGCAGCCGCAGCGGCATCGCCGGCACCGTCCGTTGTTCGGGCCTGACAGCCGCACGGCGGGGTGACGTCGCCCTCTTGGCGGCGCTGGCTAGCTGAATCTGAGCGATCTCCCGCTCCACCTCCTGGATCTTTGCTCGACTGATGTAATCGATATCCATTTCGACCTCCTGGCCGCTCACTCCTGCTACGTTCCTTTTTAGCAACTGCGGCCCAGAGAGACTATGACGGGGGTCACAGTTGCGAGCGTATTCTGCAAGGAGGCGACGCAGCTTCAGGCGGAAAGAAGCCCAGTAGCGCTTGCCTCGTGCGTAGAGTTGGTGCGGTCGCTGGAGGGCGTCCTGGCCTGGGGAGGATCACCTTCCGGTGGTCCTCCGGACAGGCTATAATTGGCGAACGGAGGTCACCATGCCCAGTCTGCGAGCCGTCTTCTCCAACCTAGGCGCACAGATGCCGCTGGGTCGCAAGGTCCAGCGCATCTTCGCCAACAACTGGATCAAGATCCGCACCCGCAGCAGCTGCTGCGGCAACTACGGCGAGCCCGGCTGCTGAGTGTGCGAGCCCCCGGAGCCCGGTTCGGGCTCCAGCGCGGATTAGGCGGAAACCCTACTCCCCACCGTGTAGTCGATATGTTATGGTGATCAAGATATGAACCATCCTTCGCCCCAAGCGGCGAACCGACTGGAGGTTGCCTCAAGCCCCCGACTGCACCGTCGGGGGCAGGCGATCGGCGTCGCCTTCGCGCCCATCGCCTGATACGCTGCGGTCGCGTCGCGCGCTGCGCCGAGCCGTTGTTCTATGATTTTGGTGGAAACCCCTGCCTGAATCCCCTTGATGGTCCTGGCGTAGGCTAGCGACGCCACGAGATCCGAGCCCCCGATGAGACCGGGCTGAAGCAGCATCGCCTCGTCCGACGATACTATCGTGGGATCAAAGGCGCTTGCTCGATAGGCCAGCACCTGGACGCCGATGGCGAGCCCACCGGCCGACCAGTCTCTCCCCATCGACAACGTACCCAACGTGCTTGCCGAGCCGTAGCGCTGCACGGCGATTCCTGCGCCGCCCGTCTGCCGCAGCAGAGCGGGGTTGTAAAAGATGGCGTCGGGATCGTTACCGGCGAGCACGAAAGCGCCTCCCAGGGCGAGGGCCCTCGTACTGGCCGGGAGCTCCAGAACGATTGGACCGTTGCGAAGGCTCTGGGCCCATGCGGGATGTGCGGCGAGCACCGCAATGACCGTTAGCGTGGAGAGTTGTCTCATTGAACGTCTAGTGTCGGGTGTCGGGTGCCTTCAGGAGCGACCTGAAACCTACAACCTGATACCCGCCATCTGGAACCTGGAACCTCACAGCGATACTCTAGAGTGT
>JADFRV010000246.1 GCA_022561095.1 Chloroflexota bacterium
GAGCCAGGCGGGGAGGTCGCCGAACGGCCCCTCGCCGGCGATGGCGGTGACGACGTGGGCGAGCTCGTGGCGGAGGGTGGAGAAGGAGACGTTGCCCAGCACCAGCACGGTATCGGAGGAGACGCGCACGCCGGCGGTGATTATCTGCGACTCGAACGTCTCGCTGCGCTCCTGCAGGGCCGGCCGCATGTCGTCGTTGGAGTCGTAGATGCGGACGTTCACCGGGAACTCCACGGTGGCGCCCAGGAGGGCTGAGGTCTCGGCGAGCGATTCCTGGGCCACGTCCAGCATCGCCTGCGCATCGCTGTCACTGCCCGAGTAGTAGTGAATGACCACGCCGTCCGATTCCAGCGTCGACCAGTCGAAGCGTACGTCCTCGTAGACGATGCTTTTCTCGGGGGTGGTGGCGACGTTGCCGACGGCGTCCTCCACCTCCCAGTAGTAGTCGATGCGGGTGCCCGGCGACAGGTAGAGGCGCGGCGTATCGCTGCCGGCGAGGGAGAAGCTGGTGGAGACCGATGTGGCCGGCTGAAAGTCGGGCACGCCGCTGGCGGTGGTGCCGTCCGGCAGCACGGTGTAGCGCAGGCGTACCATCTCGATGGGTTGATCGCTCTGGGCGGAGACGCTGAACTCCATGCCGTCGGGGAAGCGGTTCTCCACCCCCTCGTCGGCCACGCTGAGGGTCTGCGCGGACAGCGATCGCGGCGCAAGCGCGAGCGCAGCCAGAAGCAGAAGCGCCAGGAGCAGCAGCGGGCGCACGCTAATCACCCAGGGTCGCCTTCTGGTAAGCGCCAAGCAGGTCATCGATGTCCCCGTCCAGGACGCCTTCGGCGTCGCTCGTCTCGTAGCCGGTGCGGTGGTCCTTCACCATCTTGTACGGATGGAGGATGTAGGAGCGGATCTGATTGCCCCAGGCGGCGGATACGTGCTCTCCCTTCAGTTTCTCCTTATCCTTAGCCTTTTGCGCGAGCTCGCGCTCCAGGAGCCGCGCCTCCAGGACCTTGAGGGCGCTCTCCTTGTTGCGGTGCTGGGAGCGCTCGTTCTGGCAGGAGACGGTGATACCGGTGGGGAGATGGGTGATGCGGACGGCGGTGGCGTTTTTCTGGACGTTCTGCCCACCCTTGCCGGAGGCGCGGAAGACGTCGATGCGGAGATCGTCGGGATCGAGGTTGACCTCGGCGGCGCTCTCCACCTCAGGCAGGACCTCCACCAGTGAGAAGGAGGTGTGGCGGGCGTGAGCGGCATCGAAGGGTGACAGCCGGACGAGGCGGTGCACCCCGCGCTCGGCGCGCAGGTAGCCGTAGGCGCTGCGGCCCGCGACCTCCACGGTCACGCTCTTGATGCCCGCCTCCTCGCCGGGGGTCATGTCCAGGATGGCGGTACGGTAGTCGCGCTTCTCGGCCCAGCGCAGGTACATGCGCAGCAGCATCTCCGTCCAGTCCTGGGAGTCGGTGCCGCCGGCGCCGGCGTGGATAGCGAGGATGGCGTTGCGGCGGTCGTACTCGCCGGAGAAGGCGAGTGAGAGCTCCAGGGCATCCAGTTGGGCGACAAGCTTGTCGAGATCGGCGGTGACGGCGGCGGCGAGCGCCTTGTCGCCCTCCGCCTGGGCCAGGTGCTGCAGCTCCAACGTCTCGCGGGCCTTGGTCTCCACTCCTCGCCACACCTCCACCTGCTCCCGCGCGTCGGCCAGGCGGCGCATCACCTTCTGCGCCTCGTTGGAGTCGTCCCAGAAGCCCGATAGCGAGGACTCGCGCTCGAGCTGTTCGATCTCTAGTTCCAGCTTGGGGACGTCAAAGACGTTGGAGGACGTGCTGAATGCGCTGCTGAAGCTGCTCCAGGGCCTGTTTCGTCTCTTGCATGGGTGATTCGTACCTCCTCTTAGATTATACCGCAGGGGGGCGCTAGAGCAGCGATATACGCCGGCGTGAGGGTCAGCGCGGCGCTTCTTGGAGCCGGCGGCGTTTCGAGAGCTGATCCGCCAGCCGGGTGGGCTCCGGCAGCCGGTAGCCCCGGCACACCCGCAGGACCCACTCGGCGGCCTGCTGAAGGCCGATGCGGTGGCCAACGGAGACGTAGACCGGCGAGACACGGTCGCGGGTGCGGAGGACAAGGCCGATGAGGTCGGGACCGTCCCTCAGCTCGGCGCTGCCGCCCGCTTCCGGCGGGGGCTCTTCGTGCTGACCGACTAGGCGGCTCTTGGCCACGCCTATGGTGGGGACGTCCAGGAGGAGGCCGAGGTGGCAGGCAAGGCCGAAGCGGCGCGGATGGGAGAGGCCGTGGCCGTCGACGAGGAGGAGGTCCGGCGTTCGCTCCAGCTTCTCGAAGGCGCGGGCGAGGACGGGCACCTCGCGGAAGGCGAGGAGGCCGGGGACGTAGGGGAAGGGGACGGGCTCGTCGACGAGGTGGTGCTCGATGAGGCGGAGGTCGGGGTAGGAGAGGAGGACGACGGCGCCGCGGCCGTTCGACCGTTCGACTCCGCTCAGGGCAGGCCGCTTCGACGAGCTCAGGACAGGCTTGCCGAGGGCGATGTTGGCGCCAGCGATGTAGCGGACGGCCTTG
>JADFRV010000077.1 GCA_022561095.1 Chloroflexota bacterium
TATTCAACCGTGGTGACCTGGTGCGCGAGAACGAACGATTGCGCCAGGAGCTGGAGTGCCTGCAGACAGAGACGGCCGCCACTGAGGATGCCCAGCGACGCCTGCAGGAGCTGGAGGAGGCGCTGGGGGTCAAGGAGAACCGCCCTGACGACGTGTTCGTAGTGGCGGACGTCATCGCGCAGGACCCCTCGGGCTTCAAGCGCGCCCTGGCCATCGACCGCGGCAGCAAAGACGGCCTGGACGAAGGGATGGTGGTGCTATCCAAGAGCGGCAGCCTGGTGGGCGTGGTATCACTTGTATACGAAGAGTTCGCCTGGTTGCGCCTGATCTCGGACCCTAACAACGCCGTGAACATCGTCGTACTTACCGGCGGCGAGGAGGGCTCCGAGGCGCGGGGAGTGGCGGTCGGCGACCTGCGCAGCAGGCTGTCCCTGGAGATGCTGCCCACAGAGGCGCAGATACAGGAGGGCGACCTGGTCATCACATCGGGCCTGGGCGGCAACTATCCGCGGACGCTTCTCCTGGGCAGCGTGACATCCGTGGAGGATAAGCCCCAGGCGCTGGCCAAGCGGGCTACGATGGAACCCGCGGCGGACCTTTCGTCCCTGGATACGGTATTGATCATTACCAATTTCCGGCCCGCCAGGCTGGAAGGCCCGTGAAGTACGCCATCGCTCTCGCCGGGTCGTACATGATCGCCATCCTGGCTACTTCCGTTGTGCCCTACCTGAAGGTGCTGGGAGTAGCTCCGAACCTGGCGCTCATCTTCGCCGCCTGCTGGGCGATGATCCGCGGTCAGCGGGAAGCGATGGTCGTCGTACCGATGGTCGGTCTCCTCCGCGACCTCACCACCAGCGATCCTGTAGGCACCTCCGTGCTGGCGCTATCACCGATCGTGCTGCTGGCGGTGATTCGAGATCTGCGTCCGGTTGAGAGCGACTTCCTGCCTACGCTGGCGGTTGTGGCGATAGCCAGCTTGGCCTACTCTGTAGTGAGCATGACGGTGCTGACCGCAATCGGCGACGACGTACCATGGGGTACCGCCATGCTGCGTGTTGCGCTCCCCTCTATGCTGGTGAACCCTCTGTTCACCGTGCTCATATATCCACCCATGCGATGGCTGAGCCCGCGTCCCAAGAGAGAGAGCTTTGGCGTAGGTTCAGCGGTGCAACTCTAGACTGACATGGACCCGTACCTGAGGCCAGACCACCGAGAGCGAGGGCGCCGGCGCGATAAGCGAGAGCCGCCGGGCGGCAATCACCCGATCTTCACAGCGCTGCGGGTGCTGGTCATACTACTATTCGGCACTCTCATCGTCCAGCTTGTGCGGCTCCAGGTCATCAACGGCGACGACTACGCCCATCGGGCCGAGATCAACGCCCTGCGAGAGGTTCAGATTCCGGCGGCGCGCGGCATCATCCTCGATCAGGACGGGCGCCCGTTGGTCAGAAACGCCGCCCGCTACTCGGCGGCCGTCTTGCCCGGAGACCTCCCCGAGCGGGGGGAGGTGGGCGTGTACAGCCAGCTGGAGAGGGTTACCGGCGTGCCCATGGATGAGATCGAGCGGATGGTGCTGGCCGGGATCGAGGCCAACGGCGCCTTCGATCCCGTGATCATCAAGCCGGATATCGACGAGGAAACGGCGCTAACCCTGCGCGAGCTAGAGCCGGTCGTTCCCGGCCTCAAGCTACTCGTGGAGCCGACTCGAGAGTATCTGGCGGGGCCCTACCTCTCCCACGTCTTGGGCTACGTAGGCCCTATCTCCCAGGATGAGTACGAAGAGCTAAGAGATCAGGGCTACCTGATTCAGGACTACACCGGCAAATCCGGCGTGGAGCTCACCTATGAATCCGTTCTTCGCGGACGGCCCGGGAAGAAGCTGATAGAAGTGGACGCCCTTGGTCGCGAGCTGAAGGTCATCTCGGAGCGGCGGCCCTTGGACGGAACTAATCTCGTCCTCACCATCGATCTTGACCTCCAGAAGATGGTGCAGGATACGCTGCAGGAGTTCACGGCGGAGGGCGACAACGCGGCGGCGATAGTGATGGACATTGACAGCGGTGACATCTTGGCCATGGTCTCCCTGCCGGGTTTCGATAACAACGCGTTCTCCGGCCCCCTTAGCGACGACGACCTGGCCGCCATTGTCGAGGGGCCCGGCAAGCCCCTGGTGAACCACGCCCTCGCCGAAAGATACCCGCCGGGCAGCACCTTCAAGACGATCGTCGGAGCGGCCGCCCTTCAGGAAGGGATCGCCTACACCGGCACCACCATCACCAGCCGCGGCTACATCACTGTGGAGAACGAGTACGACCCCAATGTGGTGACCCCGTTCTACGACTGGTCCGCCCTGGGCACCCTGGACTTCTACGACGGCATCGCCATGTCCTCCAACATCTACTTCTACTACCTCGCCGGCGGCAAGGCGGACGAGGGATTCCCCGGCCTGGGTGAGGCCCGCGTCGCAAAGTACGCGCGTGCCTTTGGCCTGGGCGCGCCCACAGGCATCGACCTGCCCGGTGAGTCGGCTGGTCTGGTGCCGGACGCGCAGTGGAAGGAGGAGACCTTCGGCGACCCCTGGTTCCTGGGCGACACGTACAACTTCGGCATCGGCCAGGGCTATCTGTCGGCTACTCCGTTGCAGATCATTACCGCCGTCTCAGCCATAGGCAACGGCGGCAAGGTGGTCAGGCCACACCTGCTGCGGGAGGTGCAGGACAGCCACGGCAACGTTCTACAGCGATTCGAGAAGAGCGTGCGCGGCGTAGTGCCTGTGGAGCCGGAGTACCTCCAGATCGTAAAAGAGGCGATGCGCGAATCCGTAACCAGGGGAGTGGCCCAGAATGCGGCCGTGCCGGACCTCGAAGTGGCCGGCAAGACAGGAACGGCGGAATTCGGCCCGGCGCGCCTAGGATCACAGGAGACTCACGGCTGGTTCGTGGGCTTCGCTCCGTACGATGAGCCTGAGGTCGCCGTGGTAGTGTTCTTCCAGCGCGGCAGCGGCGGCAGCGACGCCGCCCCAGCGGGCAGCAAGATACTAGACTACTACTTCCACGGGCCTCGGTTGGCGCAGAAGACGGAGGACGGCGAGTAGTGCAGCGCCACGCCTTCCGCCACTTCGACTACGGGCTGCTGCTGCTGGCCGGAGTACTGGTGGCCTACGGCGGCCTACTCATCTACAGCGCCTCGCTCACCGCCTACCCGGACGGCATCGCCGGGCTCAGCCACCCCGTTGTCAAGCAGGCGATGTTCGCGGCGTTTGGGCTGACCATGATGGCGATCATCGCCTGGATGGACTACCGCGTGTTCGGACAGATGGCGCCGGCGCTGTACGCCCTGGCCATCCTTATACTGGTGGTGGTGTTGTTCCTGGGCGAGAGCGCCTTCGGCTCCCGTCGCTGGATAACCGTGGGCGGCACGCAGATACAGGCCTCAGAGGTCGCCAAGCTGCTCACGATCATCGCCCTCGCCCGCTTCCTGGCCGACCGACAGGATCAGATCACACGCGTGCGGGTCTTCCTGGCCTCGTTGGCGGTGGCGGCGCTGCCGGCGGCGCTGGTCATGGCGGAGCCGGACATGGGCACGGCGATCATCTTCGGCGCCATCTGGGTGGGGATGGTGATAATGGCGGGAGCGCGGGTGCGGCATGTGCTCATCCTGGGCGGCTTTCTCCTGGCCGCCATACCGTTCGCCGCCCTGGCCGTACTCGGGGACTATCAGCGGGATCGTATCGCCCTTTTCTTCAACCCCAACTCTGATCCCCTGGGCGGTGGTTTTAACATTCTCCAGGGCGAGATCAGCGTCGGCTCCGGCGGCATCTTCGGCAAAGGGCTGACAAACGGCAGCCAGACGCAGCTCGACTTCCTGCAAACGCCGGCGACCGACTACATCTTCAGCGTGTTGGGAGAGGAGCTGGGGCTCATTGGCGCATTGGTGCTGCTGGCGCTGTTTACGGCGCTGCTGTTCCGGACGCTACGAGTGGCCAGCCTGGCGCGAGATCAGTTCGGACGGCTGCTGGCGACGGGGATCACCATCATGATCCTGTTCCAGGTGTTCATCAACATCGCGGTGAACATCAGGCTGCTTCCGGTGACCGGCATACCCCTGCCGTTCGTGAGCCAGGGCGGCAGCTCCCTGATCATGCTGTTCATCGCCCTGGGCCTCCTCCAGAGCGTGCTCTTACGCCACCGCCAGCTCGAGTTCTAGACCCCCCAGCGCACCTAGAACAGGCACGTCGACTCTGAACCCCACGAGAAGCGAGGATCGCTACCCTAAAACTGTGTTAATATCCTCGCACATTAGAATAACACCACCTCTTGACAAGATTTGTAAGTTCCCCTAGAATCGGTTGCTAAGCTCATCTAGGGTCGCAAAGGGGTGTCTTGAACGAGTCTGCGGCATGCGAGTTCATCGGCCCCGCCGCAGGCAAGGAGGCTCCATGAAGAATACTCTTACCACCGGCATCGTCGGTAACGGAACCGTAGGGCAGGCCACCGCGCTTCTGTTCGAAGACGTAGCAATATACGACCCCCCTAAAGGCCACCCCGACTTGTCCGCCCTGGCTCGGTGTCCAGTGTCCTTCGTTTGCGTTCCCACGCCCACGTCCACCAACGGACGGTGCGACCTCAGCTTCGTCTACGACGCAGTGTCGCAGGTAGCGCCTATCCTCTCGAACAACCACGTCCTCGTCATACGCTCAACCGTGCCCCCGGGCACCGTCCGTCAGCTCCAGGAAGATTACCCGAACACTCATCTCGCCTCTAACCCGGAATTCCTGCGGGCGCACCGTCTAGAGGAGGACGCCCTGCGCCCCTCACGCGTGGTCATCGGCGCTGATAGCGTCTACTCGCGGCAGGTGCTGCTCAAGCTCTACCACTCCCGTCTGGGACGCGGTGTGCCCTACGTCATTACCGACTCCGTCACCGCGGAGTTCATCAAGTACGTCGCCAACAGCTTCCTGGCCACCAAGATCACCTACGCTCAGGAGATCCGTAAAGCCACCCAGCACATCGGCACCCATTACGAAGACGTGGTGCGAGCGGTCGGCCTTGACCCTCGTATCGGCCCGGGCGATGAGTGGTTTCTCGACAGCCTCAACGATGAATGCCTCCCGAAAGACCTAGAGGCGTTCATCTCTCTCCTGCGCAGTTGGCGCACCGACAGCAGGCTGTTGGAGACTATTCATGACCTCAAGGAAGAGCGCCTACGGGGCCGCGCGGTAGCCGCGCGCAAGAGGGTGCCTCCCCAAGCGAGTCGTCAGCGCAAATAAGGCATGCACATGCTGCAAGTAACTGAGAAAGCAACTTCTTTTCTCTGGGAGGCCCAGCGCAGCAGGCAGTGTCGCGACACGACATATCGACTGGTGGAGAACCGCGGTGGCTTCGGGCTGGCGTTCGACACCCCGACAACCGATGATCTAATCTTCACATGCGAGGGACGTGAGGTCCTCTGCGTTTCCCCTACTATCGCGGAGTGTGCGTCCGACCTCATCATTGACCTCGAAGAGACGCCGAACGGACGCGGCCTGAGCTTCACAGCACGGCGCGGATAAGCCGCATACAGCCACCTGATCGGCTCTATCAGCCCAACCCCAGCTTGATCGCCTCCCGCAGGGTGGCGGCGGGGAGCAGTTCCAGCTTCGTCTTAGGCCGCGCGCCGGCCTGCGCCACCTGCGGCAGCAGGCAGCGCCGGAAGCCCAGCCGCTCCGCCTCCAGCAGCCGACGCTCCAGCTGCGCCAGCGAGCGCAGCTCGCCTGAGAGGCCCACCTCGCCCAGAGCCACCAGGTCCGCAGGCACGGGCTTATCGCGATGACTGGAGACGATCGCCAGCGCCAGACCCAGGTCGGTCGCCGGTTCGTGCACGCGCAGACCGCCCACCACAGAGGCGATGATGTCCTGCCCGGCGAGGGAGAGACCCACACGCCGGGTGAGAACGGCGGCGATCAGGAGCAGCCGGTTGAAGTCCAGGCCGTTGACGGTGCGCCGCGGCGTTGGCATGGCGGTGGGGCTGGTCAGCGCCTGCACCTCCACCAGCAGCGGCCGGCTCCCCTCCAGCGTCGGCACGATCACCGAGCCCACGGCGCCGCTGGCACGCTCCGCGATGAACGCCTGCGAGGGGTTATCCACGCCGGTCATCCCTTCGCCGGTCATCTCGAACACGCCCACCTCGTCGATGGAACCGAAGCGATTCTTCACCGAACGCAGCAGCCGGTAGTTGCTGAACCGCTCGCCCTCCAGGTAGAGCACGACGTCCACGATGTGCTCCAGCAGCCGCGGCCCGGCGATCTCGCCCCCCTTGGTGACGTGCCCAACGATGAACGTCGGCACGCCCGTCCCCTTGGCCCAGCGCATCAGATCCATCGTGCACTGGCGGAGCTGCACGATGCTCCCCGGCGCCTGCGGGGCGGCCTCCGTATACACCGTCTGAATCGAGTCGACGATCAGCAGGCCGGGCGAAAGCGATTCCGCCTCCCGCAGGGCGGCGTCCAGATTCGTCTCCGTGATGACGAACAGCCCATCGCCCGCCACCCCCAGGCGGGCGGCGCGCAGCTTGATCTGGCGGGCCGACTCCTCGCCCGACAGGTAGAGGACAGTGCGACCACCGGCGGCCAGGGAGGCCACCTGCAGCAGGAGAGTGGACTTGCCGATGCCGGGGTCGCCGCCGATGAGCGCCAGCGAGCCGGGCACGGCGCCCCCGCCCAGCACCCGGTCGAACTCCGGCAGGCCGAAGGCCAGCCGCGGCTCCTCCTCCTGCGGCAGACGTGAGAGCTCCTGGGGAGGGGCCGTAGGAGCGGCGGCGCCCGGCCTCTGGTCCGCAGCCCGTTCGACGAAGCTGTTCCAGGAGGAGCAGTCAGGGCAGCGGCCCAGCCATTTCGGGTTCTCGTAGCCGCATTCCTGGCAGGCGAAGACCGTGCGCGGGGGCTTGCGGGCGGTGGTCATGGGCTCGCGGCCATTATGACAGACGGAGAGGGACGCGCCAATGGGTTCACATTGGCAGAGATGAAAGGGGCCGCCCAAATTGGGCGGCCCCTGGCCTTTCGTAGTTTTCGGAGTCTATGCCAGCGCTGGCTCCGAGGCGGTGATCAGGATGATCTCGTCATTCTGGACGTCCACCCTCACGGTGTCGCCGGCGTGGAAGCGCTCTTCCAGCAGCGCCTCGGAGAGACGGTCCTCGATCTCATTCTGGATAACGCGGCGCAGAGGCCGCGCGCCGAACAGCGGGTCGAACCCCTTCTCGCCGATCCAGTCCTTGGCGGCGTCCGTCATCTCCAGCGTCACGTCCTTATCGCGAAGTTGATTCTCGACCGACTTCATCTCGTTCTCCACGATCAGGCGTATATGCTCCCTAGAGAGAGCGTGGAACACAACCGTGGCGTCCAGGCGGTTCAGGAACTCCGGCCGGAAGACGTTCTTCATCGCCGTGAGCACCTTCTCCTTCATCTTCTCGTATTCCTGGTCCGCCTTGGCATCCGCCGTCTTGGTGGAGAACCCCAACGACGTCTCCTTGCGGATGAGGTCTGAGCCGACGTTGGAGGTCATGATGATGATCGTATTGCGGAAGTCCACCTTGCGGCCCTTGGCGTCGGTCAGGTGACCGTCGTCGAAGATCTGGAGAAGCATGTTGTACACGTCCGGGTGAGCCTTCTCGATCTCGTCCAAGAGGATGAGGCAATAGGACTTGCGACGAACCATGTCGGTGAGCTGGCCGGCGTCCTCATAGCCCACGTAGCCCGGCGGGGCGCCGATGAGCCTGGAGACGTTGTGCTTCTCCATAAACTCGGACATGTCCAGCTTGAGCATCGCCTCTTCGTTGCCGAACATGAAATCGGCGAGGATCCGGGCGAGGAACGTCTTGCCCACACCGGTGGGCCCCAGGAACATGAACGAGCCCAGCGGCCGATTGGCATCGCCCAGGCCGGCCCGGGCGCGGCGCACGGCGTCGCTGACCGCCCTGACGGCCTCCTCCTGGCCGACGACGCGCTGAGCGATGGCTTCCTCCATGTGCAACAGCTTCTGCTTTTCGGATTCGAGCATTCGCGAAACGGGGATGCCGGTCCAGCGGCTGACCACCGCGGCGATGCCCTCGGGGGTGACCTCCTCATGGACCAGACCGTTGCCCTCGGCCTGAAGGTCGGCCAGTTTCGTCTCCAGCTCTGCCTGCTCTTTCTCCAGCTCGACGATCTCGCCATAGCGAATCCGGGCGGCGCGTTCGAGATCACCGGCTCGTGAGGCCGAGTCGAACTCGATTTGCCTGGCGTCGATGGCTTCCTTGACCGTCTTGAGTTCGCCCAGTACGCCGGTTTCGTTCTCCCACTTGGTGGTCAGGGCCGCGTTCCTCTCTTTCAGGTCGGCCAATTGCTTCTCAAGGCGCTCGAGCTGGTCCTTGGAGCCGTCGTCCCGTTCGAGCTTGAGGGCTTCGCGTTCGATTTCGAGCTGCACGATGTGCCGGCGGATCTCGTCCAGCTCGGCCGGCAGGGAGTCGTTCTCGATACGCAGGGCGGCGGCGGCTTCGTCGATCAAGTCGATGGCGTTGTCGGGCAGGAAGCGGTCGGCAATGTACCGGTTGGACAATGTGGCTGCGGCCACCAGGGCGGCGTCCTGGATGCGTACGCCGTGATGGGCGTCGTAGCGCGACTTGAGGCCGCGGAGGATGGCGATGGTGTCCTCGACGCTGGGCTCAGCCACATAGAGGGTCTGAAAGCGGCGGGCGAGGGCCTTGTCCTTCTCCACGTGCTTGCGGTATTCGTCCAGGGTGGTGGCCCCGATACAACGCAGCATGCCCCGGGCCAATGCCGGTTTGAGCAGGTTTCCGGCATCGACGGCCCCTTCGGCCTGGCCGGCCCCGACCACGGTGTGCAGCTCGTCGATGAACAGGATGACCCGCCCATCGCTTTCGGTGACCTCGCTGATGACGGCTTTGAGGCGCTGCTCGAACTCGCCGCGGTACTTGGCACCGGCCAACAGGGCGCCCATGTCCAACGCGATGATGCGCTTGTCCTTGAGCACCGCTGGCACGTCGCGGTTGACGATGCGCAGGGCCAGCCCCTCGACGATCGCGGTCTTGCCCACGCCCGGCTCGCCGATCAGCACCGGGTTGTTCTTGGTCCGCCGGGCCAGCACCTGCATGCAGCGGCGAATCTCCTCGTCACGGCCGATGACCGGATCGATTTTGCCCTGCCGAGCCAACGCCACCAGGTCTTGGCCATAGCGTTCGAGTGCTTGGTAGGTGTCTTCGGGATTCTCAGTGGCCACGGACCGGCCGCCGCGAACCTCCTTCAGCGCAGCCAGGATGGCATCTCGGTTCACCGCGTTGACCGAAAGTATCTCGCGGGCGTCTGAGGCCACGTCCGCCAGGGCGAGCAACAGGTGCTCGGTCGAGACGTACTGGTCCTTCATGCCGTCGGCTTCTGAGCGAGCTTGGTCGAGAACCTTACGCATAGCCTGGTCGGGCGTAAGTTGCCCGCCGGTT
>JADFRV010000078.1 GCA_022561095.1 Chloroflexota bacterium
CTTGAGCTGTATTTTGAAGATGCGGCAGAGTCTGAGGCGCTAAACATATCGGAAGTGTTGGTTGAACGGGTAAGCGTTTAATTTGTACAACAGCGGTCAAATTGTGAGGACCCTGGAAAGGAGTGGCTTTACATGGGTCTCGCAAAGAGGAAGTCACTTGAAACTGAGAAAAACTACAGAGCAAGGTGTTCTTACGGCAATAGTGCCAATGGGAGCAAGGGAAGTTCCCGTTGGCACCTTTAGGTCTATCTTAAAGCAGGCGAGGTTAACGATAGATGAGTTTGAAAGGATTTTGAAGTCGGGATAGGTTGGCTTCAAGGCCGAATGGGTTTGAGGAAAGTGTAAGGGAGGCCACGAGTATCCGAGTTTCAGAAACGCCCTTCGACCGGCTCAGGGCGAACGGGACGGCGGCGAGGCTGATGATCTCGTAGACAGGTTGAAGATCGTCGTCGCGGCAGCGGCGGATCACGTTCGCTTTCTCGCCAGCACCGTCCCTTCGACACCGATGCCGAAGATGGTAACGCCAGCGACTAACAGGGCGAGGCCGACCAGGCTGAATGCCGCCAGCCAGCCAATCACCGCCAGCGCCACGACGATGGACAGGACGACGGAGCCCCATATCCGCGAACGGAAGCGGAGGACCATTAGCACGACGCTGAAGAGGATGACGAAGAGCAGGCCCACGAGAAGACTCACGCCAGCCTCCGCACGTCGAAGCGCCCGAGTGAGACCGGCTCGTGGCGCTCGATTATGGCCTTGGAGCGGGCGATGGCGACCTGCTGCTCGGCGTTGTCAGCGCCCTCGATATCAGGCAGAAGCAACCCGCGACCGCGACCGTTCTGGACGACAACGCCAAAGCGGTTCGGGCCTGCGGCGGCCACGATGTCCTGGGGCGCCGCTTCGGCTGGCTCAGCTCGGGCGGGCTCGGCCTCGGCGAAGGTGCGGCCTTCGTCGTCCTCAAGGATGTCTACGGCGGCCACCATGTAGCCCACGCCGAAGGGGCCCTCGTAGGAGAGGACACGCGGCCGGACGTGGAGGCTATCCAGGGCGCCCATGAGGAAGCTAAGGGAGGCCACGGCGTCGTCACCGGCGCGCTCGCGGAACTCCTCGTCCATCGTCAGCAGCGCTTCGACGTCCCAGGAGGCGACCGCCTCGCGGATGCGAAGGTCCAGCTCCGGCCCGGCGGGGTCGAAGCCGTAGGGGCCGTCCTCCGATAAGCGATGGGAGAGATCGGCGCTGGCGACGACGACGGCGCGCCGCCCTACGCGGTCGATGGCGCGGCGCACGGCCTGACCGAGCTGGAAGTGCCTGCGGGCCGAGAGGAACGACACGTTCATCGGCGTCAAGGGAGCATCGGCCATGCCGCAGCGCAAGTAG
Source organism: Chloroflexota bacterium (assembly GCA_022561095.1). Taxonomy (GTDB): domain Bacteria; phylum Chloroflexota; class Dehalococcoidia; order SM23-28-2; family RBG-16-64-32; genus JADFNQ01. The sequence goes on from JADFRV010000078.1 coordinate 1,378, forward strand.
TACAGAGGTACGGTGACGGACCAGTCCAGGCCGTCATCCCAGCGAGCTGCCGCATCCAAGGGCAGCTCGGCCTGCTCGGCCTCATCGCGGATCGCCGCGATGAGCTCAGGGTCGGTGTCGAAGCGAAGGCTCACCTGGGGGGCACCCCAGCGGGCGAAACCACCCTGGGCGGCGGGCGCGGTGAGGAGGACGAAGGCGCCGGGGTTCAGGGGACCGTGAGTGGCCATGAGGAGCACGGTATCCGGCCTGTGGGCGGCTAAGTCTCCAGCGAGCTGCTCCAGGGCGTCAATGGTGCGCTGAACCTCCCGCTCCCGACCCCGGCCCACCTCGCGGACGATGATTGGCGGGTGCGGGGAAATGCAGGCGAACTTAATGGCGGTCATGGCCAATCCTTGGAGATATTATAACCCTGCTGGGAAGAGCAGGCGTAAAGCCTGCCTGCCGGTAGGCAGGGCCTGGAGCTACAGGAAGCTTTGGGTCAGCGTTGCGCCGGCTATGCGTTCAACTACGGCGGCCCGCGCCTCCGGCTCATCCTCGAAGCAGTGGTCGAGGCCCCAGTGGACTATCTCCTCGATGACGGGGGCGAGGGAGCGGCCCCGGTCCGTAAGGCGGTACTCGGCGCGCAACGGGTGCTGGCTATAGATAACGCGCTCCACCAGGCCGTGCTCCTCTAGCCTCTTGAGGCGATCCGCGAGGAGTTTAGGAGGAAGACCGGGGGACGACGCCAGGAACTGGTTGAAGCGCCTCTCGCCCATGAACAGATCGCGGATGATGAGCATCGTCCAGCGGTCGCCGATGATATCGAGCGTCCTGGCGATCGGGCAGGTCTGGTTGTATAGCCTGGTCATTGCGAGAATAATTGTAGCGCAAGGGGTTGACGCAAACAAGGAAGTGACTCTATTATTTGTAGCGACCTATCCTGTAAACGTCCCCAGGAGGTACCCCATGACCACGTCTAGCCGTCACTCGCCGGTACGCATCGATATCGTTCAGGAGTCTGAGGCGCGCGATGAGACGAAGGCGCTATACGACGAGATACGTGCCTTTTTCGGCTTTCCAGCCGTTCCCGACGTCTTCAAGCTGGCGAGCACACGACCCGATTTCCTGCGGGTGATGTTCGAGGGCTACAAGGCGATGTTCGGCGGCGGTCACCTACCGCGACAGGTAAAGGAGATGATCGCCACCGTCGTCTCCAGGACGAATTCCTGTGCCTACTGAACGAAGGCCCATTCTTTTCTCCTGCGGTACGTAGGAGGTAGCCCGGAGGCGGTGGCGGGAGCGGAGGAGGCGGACATCGAGACGCTGCCGGTGGATGAGAAGTACAAAGCGCTGCTGCGGCTCTCTGTGAAGCTGACGACGCACGCCTACAGGGTGACAGACGAGGACATCGATGATCTGCGGGCAGCCGGACTGACCGGCGAGGAGATACTGGAAGGGGTCTGGGTGGCCTGCCAGTTCAACGCCGTGGACCGTCTGGCGGATACCTTCGGCTTGTACGACCTGATGCAACTACAGGAACGGTAAGGGCACAGCGAGACCTAGAAGGAGGCACGAACATGGTCTCAGAGGCAGGAACGTCCCTGCGCGATGCGCTGGGGCAGAAGATGGACGAGCTAAGCGAGGCGCTGGACGGCCTGGACGAAGCGAAGGCGGGACAGCGGGCGGCTGACGCGGAGTGGTGCTGCAAGGAGGTACTTTCGCACTTGATGGGCGACGAAGGGGAGGATATCCTGGCCCCCTTCCGTCAGATCATCGAGGAGGACACACCACTGATCGGAATCGTGACGGGGCTACCCTACTACACACCTGACCGTCAGGCGATGTCACTGGCGGAGCTGCGGGGCGCTGTCTCCAGCCGTTTCCAGGAGCTTGCCGATTTCCTGGGTGGCATGAACGATGCTGACCTGGCCCGCAAGGCTCGGGTGCCTCTGTTCAAGGAGACGCCCATCGGGGAGTACGCGACGATGGCGCAGTTTGTGGGCGCCCTCGATTTCCACCTGACGGACCATATCAACCAGATCCGCAACGCCCGCCAGCAAGTCGGCGCGTAGCGAGAAGCGAGACGATAAGCGTAATCGAGAAAGGAGAACGCCCATGGGCCAGCCAGTGGTGCACTTCGAGATACTGGGCAAGGATCCCAAAAAGCTACAGGGCTTCTACGGCGACCTGTTCGGTTGGCACATCGACGCCAGCAACCCGATGAACTACGGCATAGTGGATACGCACGGCGAAGGGGGGATCGGCGGCGGGATAGGACCGGCCCAGGGCCCGAACCAGGTCACGTTCTACGTCCAGGTCGATGACCCGCAGGCGTACCTGAACAAGATTGAGGCGGCGGGAGGCAAGACCATCATGCCGGTGACTGTGATCCCGGACATGGTGACCTTAGCCATGTTCGCAGACCCCGAGGGGAACATCGTCGGGCTCGTCAAGGAGTAGAGCGATGTTTATGGGGATGCACAGCGTTCTCATCTGGAGCGAGGACGTGAAACGGTTAGTGCCTTTTTATCGGGACGTACTAGGCCTCAAGCCCCAGATGGAGAGCGAGGGGTTCACCGTCTTTCTGTTGAACGGAGCCGGGTTGGCCATCGGGACGCACAGCGAGGTGCAGGGGCGGTCGCGGGACCCCAATCGGATGATGGTTAACCTGCGGGTGGATGACTGCCAGGCAGAATACGAGCGGCTGAGCAAGCAAGGGGTAGAGTTCAGCCGGACGCCTACCAAGGACGCGATTCACATCGTCGCTACGTTCCACGACCCCGATGGCAACGTCCTGCAGCTATTGGAGGACCGGGAGGGTTCTATAGCTTAAGGACAGGGCGAGCGGCTGAGCAAGCAAGGGGTAGAGTTCCTCAGGGCGCCCGGCAAGGAGGGCGACGGCACCATTATCGCCACGCTCCTCGACCCCGACGGCAACGTCCTTCAGCTATTCCAGATGACGTAGGGTCGGGCTAGCGGCTGAGCGCGGCCTTGACCGCCCGGATTACCGTAGCGGCCTCCCGCGACGGCACGGTGCGCGGGTCGAGGAGGAGGGCATCGCGCTCGATTCTGGCGACCACGGGAGGATCGCCCTGACGCAGGCGACGGGCGAGATCAGTGACGTAGCCGCCATCGCCAGCGATGGCGACGAGCTTCGTTGGGAGGCTCTCCTCCGGCAGACTGCCGCCGCCGATCATCGATCTCCCATCCACGACCTTCGCCGCTTCACCGATGCCGCGCGCCCAGCGCCGGGCCCACCGCTGAACCTCCGCCAGGGGGGCTGCGATCATGCGCCAGACCGGCAGCTTCTCCAGCGCCTCGCCGCGCAGGTAGTGGAGCAGCGTGGCGGTGAGAGCGGCGATGCTGGCCTTGTCCATGCGCACGGCGCGGGCCAGGGGATGGCGGCGCAGCCGCTCCACCAGCTCGCGGCGGCCGATGATTATGCCCGCTTGGGGGCCGCCGAGGAGCTTATCGCCGGAGAACATCGCCAGGTCAACACCGGCTGCCATGCTCTCCTGCACCGTCGGCTCCGGGGCGAGGCCGAACTGAGTCGTATCCAGAATACAGCCGGAGCCCAAGTCGTCCAACAGGAGGAGGTCATGCTCATGGGCGAGCCGGGCCAGGTCATTGATGGCGGGCGTCTCCGTGAAGCCAACGATGCGGAAGTTGCTGGCGTGGACGCGCATGATGGCCGCGGTGTCCGGCGTTAGGGCGGCCTCGTAGTCGCGCAGGTAGGTCCGGTTGGTGGTGCCCACCTCGACCAGCCGCGCGCCGGACTGCCGCATCACATCGGGGATACGGAAGCCGCCGCCGATCTCCACCGCCTGGCCGCGGGAGACGATCACCTCACGGTCGGGGGCGAGGGAGGAGAGGGCGAGGAGCAGGGCCGAGGCGTTGTTGTTCACCGCCATCGCGGCGTCCGCCCCGGTGAGCTGCCGCAGCAGGGGTTCCAGATGCACGAAACGAGAGCCCCGCTCGCCGGCCTCCAGGTCGAACTCCAGGTTGGAGTAGCCACCGGAAACGGCGACCATGGCCGCGATCGCGTCCTCGGATAGCGGCGCGCGGCCCAGATTGGTGTGAATAATGACACCGGTGGCGTTGATCACCGGCCGTAGGGAGGGACGAAGCACGACTTCAGCCAGCCCCAGCACGGACTCCACCAGCTGGTCCTCAGTGGGTGCGGGCCGGCCAGCGGCGACGGCGGTGCGGGCGGTCTCCAGCGCCTGACGGGCGAGCTCGGTGACCACGGGGCGCTCACCCTCGCCGAGCGGGCGAAGACGCTCGTCCGCCAGCAGGCGGTCGACGGAGGGGAGGGCGCGGTAGGGATTATCGGTGGTCATAGCGAAACTGTGAGGCAATTTTACCATATCTGCGATAGGATTCAGCACCGCGGACTGAAGTCCGCGGTAGTGTTTATGTGCAACACCGCATCGCAGAGGGCGGAGCTAAAGCTCCGCCCCTACGGGGAAGAAGGGGCTCATTGCCTTGACCCTCCCTGGACGAGACCCCTAAGATGAGGCCAGGATGAGGAACACCACCAACCTGCGAATCCCCGGACCCACGCCTGTGCCCGCGGACATACTTGAAGCCGTAGGACGGCCGATGGTGAACCACCGCGGCCGCGAGTTCGCCGCGCTCGTCCAGCGGGTGACGGAGCGGCTGAAGGAGTTCTACCTCACGAAGGGCGAAGTGCTGGTACTGAGCGCCTCCGGCACCGGCGGCATGGAGGCGGCGGTGGTAAACACGCTCTCCCCCGGCGACAGAGTGCTGGCGGTGAGCATCGGCTCCTTCGGCGACCGGTTCGCCGCCATCGCGGAGACGTACGGGGCGCAGGTCACAGCGCTCGCTTACGAGTGGGGCCAGGCGGCCAATGCGGAGGACGTTCGCAAGGCGCTGGCCGCCGAGCCGGAGATCAAGGCCGTCCTCGTCACGCACAACGAGACCTCCACCGGCGTGACCAATCCTCTGGAAGAGATTGCGAAGGTGGTGCGAGAGGCAGACCGGCTGCTGATAGTGGACGCTGTGAGCAGCCTGGGCGCGATACCTATGGACATGGACGGCTGGGGGCTGGACGTGGTGGTCACCGGCTCGCAGAAGGGGTGGATGGTACCGCCCGGCCTCACCTTCGTCTGTCTGAGCGAGCGGGCCTGGAAGGCGAACGAGTCGGCGCGCATGCCTCGTTTCTACCTCGATCTGGCCAGGGCCAGAGACATGCTGCAAAAGGGCCAGACGCCGTGGACGCCTGCGATGTCTATCTTCTTCGGGCTGGACGTCGCGTTGGAGAGGATGGTGGCGGAAGGGCTGGAGAGCATCCACGCCCGCCACGCCAACATCGGCCGCATGGTGCGGGAGGGCGTGAAGGCGCTGGGTCTGGAGCTGCTGGCGAGCGACGAGCGGTACGCATCCAACACGGTTACGGCCGTCAGATGCCCCGAGGGTGTGGAGATCAGCGCCCTGCGCACGATGCTGGAGGACGAGCACGGGGTGGTGCTTGCCGGAGGGCAGAGCAAGCTGTCCGGTAAAATCTTTCGTATCGGTCACCTGGGGATGGTGAGCGAAGACGACATCCGCGACGCTCTGGGTGCTCTGGCCGAGGTCCTGCCTCGGGTGGGCTATAGCATCCCTGTCGGCTGATAGGCGCTTGCCTAAGATGACCGCGCACGTCCTGGTCTGCGATCCGATTGCCGAGGACGGGATCACACTGCTCAAGCGGTTCGGCGCCGAGGTAGACGTTAGGACGGGCCTCACAGCCGACGAGCTACGGGCGACCGTGGACAGCTACGAGGCGCTCATCGTTCGCAGCGAGACGCATCTGACGCGGGAGGTGATAGAGGCGGCGGGCAAGCTCCAGGTGATAGGCCGCGCCGGCATCGGAGTGGACAACATCGACGTTCAGGCGGCCACGGAGAAAGGCGTTGTGGTGGTGAACGCGCCCACCGGGAATATAATCTCGGCGGCGGAGCACACGATCGCACTGATCCTGGCGCTGGCGCGGCACATCCCGGAGGCCAATGCTTCCCTCAAAGGCGGCCGCTGGGAGCGTAAGCGGTTTCTGGGGCTTGAGGTGCGCGGCAAGACGCTGGGCATCATTGGTCTGGGGCAGGTGGGGTCGGAGGTGGCGCGAAGGGCGCGCGGGCTGGAGATGCGGGTGGTGGCTCACGACCCGTTCGTTCCGGATGAGCGGGCTCGTTCGCTGGGTGTCGAGCTTATCCCGCTTGAGGAACTACTTCGGGAGTCGGACTTCCTGACGATACACACCACTCTGACCGAGGGGACGAGGCACCTCATCGGCGAGGAAGAGCTGCGACAGATGAAGCCAACGGCGCGGATCATCAACACCGCCCGCGGCGGCATCGTAGACGAAGGGGCGCTGGATGCGGCGCTGAAGGACGGCCGGCTGGCCGGCGTCGCCTTAGACGTGTTCGAGACGGAGCCGTTGACCAGCCATCCGCTGTTCGAAAACGAGAAGGCGGTGGTCACGCCCCACCTGGGAGCGTCGACGGCGGAGGCGCAGGAGCGCGTCGCCGTGGACGTCGCGGAGCAGATCATCGCCGTGCTCAAGGGCGAGCCGGCGCAGTACGCGGTGAACGCGCCGCTGATCTCGCCGGAGACGTACACTTACCTGGCGCCTTACGTGCCGGTAGCGTCCAAGACGGGTTCGCTGGCGGTGCAGCTTTACGAGGGTCAGATGGGCAAGATCGAGGTTGACTACTCGGGTGAGATCGCCCAGCACGACGTGACGCCCCTCAAGGCGGCTATCGTGGGCGGCTTGCTGGCGCCCATCAGCGAGGAGCACGTCAACGTAGTGAACGTGGACGTCGTTGTACAACGGCGAGGGATGGAGATGACTGAGGTGCGGAGCCCCTCGCACGATATCTACTCCAGCCTGATCACGGTACGCCTCTCCACGAGCGGCGGCGAGACGAAGGTCTCAGGCACGCTGGCTGCCGATGGGCCGCACATCGTCCTTATAGATGACTTCTGGGTAGACATCCCGCCCGGAGAGGGCTACCTGCTGGTGTGCGAGAACCGTGACCGGCCCGGTATGATCGGCACTATCGGAACGCTTCTGGGGCAGTTCGACGTGAACATAAGCTTCATGAACGTGGGCCGGCACGAGAAGCGAGGCACCGCCCTGATGGTGATTACCCTGGACGAGGCGCTAACGCCGGACCAGTTGGACGAGGTGCGCAAGGTCCCGGACATCTTCTCGGCGAAGCTGGTGCGGCTGTAGCGGCGGCTAGGGGCCGAATAGGGGGTGGAACAGGAGCCCCGTCGGTATCTTCGGGTAGAAGAAGGTCGACTTTGGGGGCATCCGCTCTCCACCATCGGCGATGGCCATGACCCGCTGCGGCGAGATAGGGTTGAGGAGCACGGCGTATCTGGCCCGCCCCCGCCGTACCTCCGCCACGGCGCTCTCAGCGTCTTCGCCGTACCAGACCGTTCGGATGTCCTCGAGTTGGACGTCACTTAGGCCGAGGCCGTGGCGGAGGATGACGCTAGTAGCGATGGCGGCATCGAGGCGGCGCCAGGTGGGGGAGCGGTCGCTGGGGAGATAGGTCTCGGCGGTCTCGGGATCGAGCAGGGTGAGGAGGTAGAAGTCCGGCGAGTCGGCCGCGATGAGACCGAAGCTGTTCACCGTACGGCCGCGGTCGGCCATATCGCGCAGCAGGTCGGCCAGGGAAGGCCGGCTCTCGACCTCGAACAGGGTATCGAGGAGCTTAAGGACCTTCTCCACCGGCAGGTCGACGTCCACCAGACGATGTATGGGCAGCACGAGCAGACCGGGGTCATCGGCCGCGGCCAGGGCGACAAGGACGAAGCTCTCGCGTCCATCGCCGGCCTGACGCTCCTCGCTATAGGCGAGGGCGGTCTCGTAGCGGTGGTGCCCATCGGCGACGTACAGCTTCTCCCTCTGGAGCCCGTGGCTGAGGGCGGCGACTATATGCGGATCGTCGATACGCCAGAGGCTGTGAGCGAACCCGTCTTCGTCGCTGAACTGGGCGGTTGGCTCGACGCTGGCGGCGCGGGCGACGAGCGGGACG
>JADFRV010000079.1:0-4552 GCA_022561095.1 Chloroflexota bacterium
CGGCCTCGACGTCTGCCCCTTGGTCTTGAACCAGGGCGACCCCCGCATAAAGGGCGACGGCGACTTCGACGAGGATGGCCTGGACGCCGCCTGCGACCCCAACGACGACAACATCAACTCCGACGAGGACCTGGACGGCTACCTCAACCGCCAGGACAACTGTCCGCTTGTCGCCAACGGGGAGGAAGGCACGAACCAGAGGGACACAGACAACGACCAGATCGGCGACGACTGCGACCCCGACCCTGATGATGCCGACGCTCAGGGTACGCTGATCTTTGTCACGGTGACGTCAGACGTCACCATAGGACCCGGCGGTCCGCCCACTGAGGAGACACCGGCTGGCGGCACCACCGGCGACGATGATGACGGTGGTGACGGCAGCAGCACCCTCATTATCATCATCGTCGTCATAGCGGCGGTGGTAGTCATCGGAGGCGGAGCCTTCTACTTCATGCGCCGCGGCGGTAGCGGCGGCGCAACGGCGTAAGAACGAGCAGCGCCTAACTAAGGGGGCCGACAGTCGTCGGCCCCCTTCTCTTTCGCCGAGGCGGTTCACGAAAGTGGGAGCATGAGCTTCAGGAGAGCGCGGCGGCTCACTCCCCCTACCTCGGTCGCCGCGGCAGCCCGGTGGCGCCCCGGCGTTTCGACCCCAGACAGGTCGAAGGGAGCTGCCAGGAGCATCTCAGCGTTGCGATCGCTTACTGCGAGACCAGCGGCCTCCGGATCGCTCTGGGGGTCCTGCGCCGCCACGCTGCGGGCTACGGCCGCGAGCTGCTCCTCGTTGACCTCGTCATCGCCCGGCGTCGGATCATCGGCCTCTCTTGGGTCGATTGGGGCAGCCAGGTCATACATGGTGCTGAACAGGGAGATGGTCTCGTCACCGTTGTCTGTGACCTCCAGCAGGCGTGCCTGCATAGGGTAGGCCACGGGAGATGTGGTGCTGATCTCCCAGTAGCTGCCACCGCGACGCTCCTCCGGGTCTGGCCGAGCCGTGATCCTGCTCTCGTGGCTATGCCCCGCGATATGGGCGATCACGTTGGGGAATCTGTGCAGCAACTCTTCGAGCTGAGGGCCCTGAATGCGGGTCTCCCCAGCGGGGTCAGGAAGGGGGTTGTTGAGCAGGTCAAGGGGATGATGGCTCACGATGATGATGAGCCGATCATCGGCATCGCCCTCCACCAGCGCCCCCTTCCCATCGTAGTGTCTGCTGCTGCGCGACGTGAGCTCCCCCTCCAGCCACTCGAACTGCTCGGCGTCGATGCTACCGGCGGCGAACCCGGCCGGGTTGACGGTATCCAGCACGATGAACGTCAGTGGGCCGTGCTCGAACACATAGTGCGCTACGCCCTCGTCCAGATTTCGCTGAGTGAGTCCGTGCCCCAGCGGGCCCGGACGCTCCCGGCTATTGAACAGCTCCTCGATCCACTCCTGACGGCTGAGGAGGCGGCGGTTGGCATCCGGCGTCACCGCCCGCACCTCCGTCTCCTCGTCGGCCAGTATCTCCCGCGTCAGCTCAGGGTCAAGGAGGATAGAGGGGTCCTCGCACACCTCCTCCTTGCGTACGGGCGACAGGTCGATGACCTTCTCTCCGCCCACGGCGATCTGGCGCGAGGCGTCGTCGGGCGGAAAGCTGCCCTGCGCCAGAACGTCTCGGCTGCCCACCGCCGTGTACCAGGGGTAGCGAATCGCCTCCGGGACGAACGGAAGTTGCGCCAGCGCCAGCAGGTCCGGATACCGTGGATCGGGGCTCTCGGATTGCACCCCCTCGTAGCCCGCGCCGCCACTGTCAGGCTGCAGTGGCCTGCCGTCCATCAGATCGATGAACCAGCGCAGCTCGTTGAACTGAGCGTTATCGGCGGCATTGCCGGTGTGGAGGACGAAGTCGATCGCGCGATTGGTCAGAGGGCTGCGGTTGACGCGATTGGCCTGGCGGATCAGGGAGGCGGCCACCTGCAGGGTGAGAGCCTCCTGAGGACGGAAGGCGGAGGCTGATAGGGGCACAGGACAGGAGTCCTGCCACTCACCCCGCAAGGGCGACTCTTCATCCAGAAGCTGCAGGTCCGCAAAGTGATGAAACGCCACCAGGGAGCGGCGCCGCTCCTCGCGACCGACCTGCGCTTCGGCCAGCTCTGTGCGTACCTCGTAAGGCTCCCCGGGCCCCAGGCCCAGCACACCGTCCTCACCGAGGGCGATGGCGCGGTCGAGGGTGGTGAGGAGCTCGCTATCACCACCGCGACAGCCCAAGACCCAGGCCAGAGCCGCACCCGCGCCGAAGAAGCCGGCGCCGCGGAGAAGGCGGCGTCGGCCGATAGGCTGAGTCCATCTGGCTACCAGGTTCGCCTTCTGCCTCCTCATGCGCCGGTATCCTCGGCATTCTCGCCGCTGAGCACGCCCCTGTCAAGATAACGTCCGGACCCCCACAACTTGACAGCGTCCGAAGTACAGGACTAGATTAGCCAAGCAAGAAAGGAGAGCCCCATGCCAGTCCTTGTAGACTTCATCCGCTCCAGCCTGCGCCAACTCCACAGCACCTACAACGATGCCATCGCCGACCTCTCAGAAGAGCAGCTCCACTGGCGCGCCAACGACAACGGCTGCCCCATCGCCTTCATCCTGTGGCACTACTACCGCACGCAGGATAACGTCATCCAGTTCGTGATCCAGCACAAACCTACCGTATGGCTGGAGGAGGGATGGGACAAGAAGTTCGGACTGGACCGCATCGCTCAGGGGACAGGGATGAGCCAGGAGGACGCCCAGGCCCTGCGGATCAACTCCAAGGAGGACTTCCTGACCTACATGGACGCCGTAGCCAAAGCTACCGACGAGTACCTGGCCGGCCTGGATGACCAGGCGCTGGAACAGCGTACCACCGTCAAGCCCGTGGGCGAGATGCCTGTCAGCAACGCCATCGGCGCAATGTGCCTTACCCACGGCTTTACCCACCTGGGGGAGATCCAGCACCTACGCGGCCTCATGGGCCTGCGCGGCATGCAGATATAGGTTTACGCTTTACAGGCGTCTCCCGGGCATCCTGACGCGCCTGACGGGCTGTGAGAGCCATGCCGGCGCTCCTTAACCCCTTATCAACCTATGTGGCGCACAAGCATGGGTCGCGTCGAAGGAGGCGGTGCCAGGTAGACGTAGGCCACTTCGAGAGCGGCACGCCTGTGACTGGGAGCCGCGAACGGTTCCCAAGCGGGACCCTCTGGAGGGCTTATCTCTTCGCCCAACCGATCACCTCAACCTCGCCCGAGGCGACGACGAAGCGGCTTCCGCTGGCCCGCGACACCATCACAAGCTGGGAGGAGCCGGGGTTAGCGATGGAGGTGCCGCTGAAGGAGCGAACGGCCAGAAATTTGCCGTCGGGGGACCAGCTCTGAGGCAAGTCGAAGCCGAGCTCCGGGGGCGGCAGCTGTGACGGTTGCCCTTCGCCCACAGCGATGATGACGGCACCTGCAGGCTGGCCTTCCACTGGTAGCAGGCCAATGGTGACAGCCGAGCTGTCAGGAAGCCACACAGGGTTGAGCTGACCGGTCCGGCCCAGGCCCGGGCTAGGGAGAGGCATCACCGAAAGGAGTATCAGGTCGGCTATATAGGTGCGAGTGTTGAAGACGCCCTCCCGCAATTCGGGGACGATGAAAGCCACGCGCCGTCCATCCGGAGCCAAGTCATAATCGCGGACGATTTGGTCGCTGACGTGGATCAGGGGGCTGGGGGCGGGCGTAGGACTCGGTGTCGGTGTGGGCGTGGGCGTGGCGGTGGGCGTGGCGGTGGGCGTGGCGGTTGGTGTCGGCGTGGCAGCCGGGGTGGCGGTGGGAGTGACGGTAGGAGTGGCAGTCGGTGTGGGAGTGGCAACCGGAGCGGTAGAAACCGCTGTCGGCGTCGATGTGGGAGTGGCGGTCCCTGTTTGGAGCTGAAGAGCAGCAAAGCTAGTGCCTGCGGACGTCAACTGGGCGAAGTAGAGAGTCGTCGTGGCCTCGTCATCGGCGGCGACGAGCCCAATGGGAGCTATATCGAAGATGATCCCGATAGGCACCTCCACGGCCACCGACTCTTTGCCGCTGGCCAGTTTCACCACTATGAGGATGATCTCGGCGGGAGTGTTGCGGCGGAGGACGACGAACTCGCCGTCGGGCGACCAGAGGGGGCGGCCGCGCAGGTCAATGCCTTGCGCGATGAGCTCGGGCTCACTGCCGAAGCTAAGGAGGAACGCCTCAGCCTCCAGGTCAGGGTCATTGGCGCCCGCGGGCATAGCCGTGTAGGCGATTGAAGACCCGTCGGGAGACAGGCTGTGCTCGATACCGAATCCAGGGGCATGGTGGACGACGGCTATCTGTTCGCTGTCGCTAAAGCTAGCCGGGGCCACACGCCAGACCGTATCGCTGGTCTCTCCAAACTGGCTGTAGAGCAGATCATAAGTGGACGGCTCAGGCACAGGAGTGGCTGTGGGGACGGACGTCGCGGTCTGCGTGGGGATTGCAGTTGGCAAGGAGGTGGCCGCGGAAGTGCCGGCAAGCCTGGGAGTCGAAGTAGGCGTTGTTTTAGG
>JADFRV010000079.1:4562-9349 GCA_022561095.1 Chloroflexota bacterium
CGCTGCAGGCCGCCAGCACGATACCCACCATAGCGAGCGAAGTCACTAGGGCGATGAGTGGTGTGGCATGCAACCTCCGGAGAGGACAGCGCGAGGAACCGCTTTCGAAATCTCCACTCGGCGTTCCAAATTCCCGCATTTCAGCTCATGATTTTGTCGACTGTACTTTACAGTTTACAGCGGCCTGGGAGCTCCGTAAACAATGAGGGCTACAGCCAGCTCTACCGCCGGGCCGAACCCCGCAAAGGCGAACCGCCTTGAGCGCATCCCCAGGCCTGAGGAGACGGCCTCGCGGCCGCCCCGGTCGCCCGAAGGGGACTCCATTCGTGTCACGAAGCTGCCCCTTAGCCGTCTTGATGTTCGACCGGGAGCCGCGAAGCGGCCGACGAAGGTTAGAGCGGGAGGCAGCAGGTAGTGCACGTCAAGGTCAGTACGCGGCCATAGACAGAAGTCACCTCTCAGAGCACGAGGTCAAGCGTTGCCGCGGGGTGGCCAGGGGCCAGGACTGGCAAGTCTGGGAGGAGAGCATCCTCTGGTGGAGCAACGACCCGTACGCTGGGAACCGCTGCAGGAAGAGCTGCTTCCGCACCGACGCCGCTGGCTGGTCATCGAGACCGAGGAAGGCTATGCGGCGGCCCTGATCTGGAACGTTGGCGACAACTTCGCGCTGCCAGTGGGCGCCGGGCGAGGCGACGCCCTGCGCGAGCAGCAGGGAGCCCGGCCCTTCTACGCCTGAAGCCCGGACGGGCCGACCAAGGGGCAGTGCGGCGATGGGCCGGAGGAAAAGCATCCACCTCTTGAAGGGACTTGTGCTGGGCGGCTGTAGCAGCCCGCTCGCGTTCGCCTAGATCTCACATCTAAGCTCGATGTCAACGCCCTCGTCCTCGGCCATGGCCTCGAGCGCAATGCAGGCGTCGAACAGCCGGTCCCCTATCGTGACAGCCCGCTCGTTGAACTCGGCGAGTAGCTCGTCGAGCTCGGACCGCGATTCCACCTCGGGGGCACGGTCGGCGAATTCCTGGAACAGCTGTTGCGTGGCCAGGAACGCCTCCACGAACTCGACGTGGGCATCCTCAACTTCCTCGCGCCGATCTATAATGTCTAATTCGGCCAGGGTTTCCTCCAGGATTGAGGCGGCGCCGCCGAGGTAGCCCTGCGCTCCCGTGATCATCTCTTCCTCGCTCGCTTCCTCGGACGGGTCCGGCAGCGCATCAAGCCGCTCATCAAGATCATCGCTCAACACTTGGAGCTGACGGAAATATTCCCGAGCGTCATCGCCGCCGCAGGCAGCGGCAAACACGGCCACAACAAGGAAAAACGTGGCGAACGAGCCGATCACGAGCGACCGTTGCTTTATACCGGCACCTCTCGGTTCGGATGTCAGGTACATAATAGCACGTCGCGCCAGACCGTATCGCTGGTCTCCCCAAACTGGCGGTAGAGCAGATCATACGTGGACGGCTCAGGCACAGGAGTGGCTGTGGGGACGGACGTCGCTGTCGGCCTGGGAATAGCGGTCGGCGAGGAGCTGGGCCCAGAAGTGCCGGCAAGCCTGGGAGTCGAAGTAGGCGTTGTTTTAGGCGTTCCTTCCGCGCCGCAGGCCGCCAGCACTATACCCACCATAGCGAGCGAAGTCACTACGGCGATTAGCGGTAGGGCATGCAACCTCGGGAGAGGACGTCGCAAGGAACCGCTTTCGGAATTCCCACTCGGCGTTCCGAATCCCCCCATTTCAGCTCATGATTATCGACTGTACTTTACAGTTTACAGCGACCTGGCAGCCCCGTAAACTGGGAGACAGCTCCACCGCCGAGCAGCCCTCTCCTGTGTCTGCTGGCGCGTCTGGTAGACTTTCAGAGCTCCGCCACGGCCCAAGGCACCGCGGGTTGATGCGCCGATATATTTACGACAATGTCGCCCCTTGGCCCTCTTGATTTGGACAGCTCCTGGGAAGTGATCAGATTAGAGCCGGAGACAGCACGTCGTCCGAGTCAAGATCAGCATGCGCCCCGTAGACAAGAGTGACCTGTCCCAGCACCTGGTCAAACGCTACCGCGCAGTAGCCAAGGACAGCACTCGGAGGTCTGGGAAGAGAGCATGCTCTAGTGGAGCCAGGATCAGGCGCGCTGGCAACCGCTCGGGGAGGAGCTTATGCTCCGCCGTCCGAGCTGGGTGGTTGATGAGACGGAAGATGGCTTCCAGGCGGCTCTCATCTGGGAGCTGGGGGGACGCGTTGGCCATCCCACCAGGCCGGCCCGCGGCCGCGACAAGCGGGCGGAGCCTGCACATGGTGGAAAGCGCCTAGTAGCCCGTCCCAAGGATCTAGCGTGACTCGAGTTGATTGGTCGCCCTGCGGCTCATCTGCCGTGATGCGGGACTTCCATGCTATCATCTAGCGTAACGTCCTTTTCCCATCATGGCGACACTGAGAGAGTTGCGGGAGAGAAACGCCCTAAGTCAGCGTGACCTGGCTCGCATGGCTGGGGTCGCAGTAAACACAGTCCTGGACGCGGAAAGGGGCCAGCGCCGGCCCCGGCCGAGTACGCGTAGAAAGCTCGCAAAGGCGCTGAACGTGCCGCCCCGCGACATCGACTTTTCGGCCTAGCCGACTATAGCCGGATTCCCTACACTGTTGACGCTTGACATATCGCTCTTTGGTATCTATACTTAAGACGTAATTGCGGAATATATGGGTTGTGCTTAAGACGTTCTTGCGTCGCCCATCGCTTGTGTAACCCGAAATGAAAAACGAATGGAATCCTGCGAGATATGCCAGAAGACACGGGACCTTGATCGCCACCACATTACCCCACGACGCATGGGCGGTAGCAAGGAGCCCAAGGTGCTGGGCGAGGACAACCTCATCACCCTGTGCCGGACATGCCACCGGAACTTCCACGAGGGCGGCTGGGTTCTCGAGCGGTCGCCACATCTGCTGCGGGTCGTGGACAGACGAAGCGGCGACGAAATCATGCGCAGACACTGCCTGCAAGACTTCGACCCCGCTGCCTTTCTCGATCTCCTGAATCGCCTGGATGCCTCCCTGGATCAAGCCGTCCATCTGGTGCGGTACCTTGATGACGACCAGCTCGTGGAGGCCTTCCGGGGCGCCCGCTCCCTGGGTAAACGAGGCTGGCTCCTGGAGGCGGCGATACTTTACGAGGCCCAGCGGAGGAGCGTATATGGCGACCGCTCCCTCGAGGGCATCGCCCGGCGATTCGAGATCAGCCTCCGTCAGGCCCAGAAGTACGCCCTAGTCTGGCGCCTGTTCTTCGCCAGGAACGGTCAGAACAGTGAGCATGAGGAGGCCGGCCCCCAACCCATCGAGCCAGAAGGCGTCAACGTTGACGTTTTTTCCCTCGAAGAGCCAAGCTGGTACGTCGTAGCCGCCACCGAGTCTCCAGACCCGCAGCGCTGGCTTGCCTACGCCCAGGACCGGAAGGCGGAGGATGCGAGGTACTCGGTGGCCTGGTTCCGGCGTGACATTCATCAGGCTCAAGCTTACGAGCCTATCAATAGCAACGGTGCCCACAGAGAAACAGCGCAGCCGGTGGAACTGCCGTCTGTGGGCCCCGGCACCTGTCCGTTGAACGCCAGAACGTGGAAGGAGTACCCGGGCACGATCTCGTGCTTGATGATCTGGATGTCGAGCTCTACCTCACGGAGCTCCTGTGCCGGCGCTTCGGTCGGAGACAACACGCCGTTTTGGTGACGCCACCACCCCTCGGGCCGATCCGGCCAAGCCCGCCCGCCGCCGCGAGTGGCGGCGGCCTTGGTTTCGGCCTCTCGAGCCGCCACGTCGGCTGAATCGTCAGGCGTGTTCGACGCCCCGCCAGCCACCACAGCGCTGGCGACCCCGAAGGCGCCGGCCTGGAAGAACTCTCGCCGGTCGCACGTGGTCTCGTCACGGCTCTCATCTGCCATCGCTGTGCTCCTCCCTGGATATGGGGCTCTCCTCACCCACCTCGCCCGGTATGTGAATCCGCGTGTGCCGGGCGCTTCGAAGTCAGGTGGGAAGGAGTCGAACCTTCATCCCCAGTTCCACAGACTGGTGACTTAACCGATTAGTCCACTCACCTGTGAGGCCTGGCAATCTAGCGGAAACTGCGCTTGATCCTAACTCTAATACTTTGGGACCGCAGTCCCACCCTTCGGTGCCCCTAGAGCTGTCTACGAGGGTCGGGTTGCCCAGTAAGCCCAGGCAACGAAGAGAACTTGAAGCGGCAGTCACGCATAGAGCACAAAGGCGGGGATATCGGGGAACAGCTCGGGATGAAGGGCCATGTGGATGTTCGCCGGATAAATGGCCAGAAGAAGAAGGATGAGACCCCACCCCGCCCGGCCGCGTACGCTCGGGACCAAGACGGCAGTACCACCGAGAATCTCGAAAAAGCCGCTTACATACACGAGCTCGAGGTGCGCGGGCAGGTAGGGTGGCATGATCCCCAGGTAGAAGTCCGGCTTCACGAAATGGTTGGCGCCCGCCACGACGAAGAAGGCGGAGAGCGCGAGGAGAGCGAACCTCCTCACACGCCGCTCGGGGAGCTGGAGCATGGTGCTCCTAGGACTTCCTACGAGCGAGCCAGTAATCCACGGACATGCGATCCTCCGAGGCTGGCATGGCCAACACAAAGAGTAGGAGAGCCGTCCGAGGAATGACGTGCGTATGAAACTCGTACAACGGGTCCGCGAGCAAGTGGCCAAATGTTACAAGAATCAAAACGCCGCCGAGCGCGAGGAGCGCTGGACACGTCCACAGTCCGACCACGAGCAAGGCGCCTGCAACG
>JADFRV010000080.1 GCA_022561095.1 Chloroflexota bacterium
TCCAACTCCTGTGCGAGGCGCATCTCCTGCCCGGCGCCCTCATGCGCAACGATTCGCTCCAGTACCGCTGCGTCTGGGTGCACCTGCGGGTGGAGAACGCGGAGACGCCATTCACCCTGGCCTGCCAGCCCGGCCAGGTGCTGCGAATACCCATCTCCCACGGCGAGGGGCGCTACGTGGCCGATGAGGAGACGCTGGCCAAGCTGGAGTCCTCCGGGAGAGTAGCTTTTCGCTACTGCAGCGCTGAGGGGGAGGTGACGGCGGAGGCCAACCCCAACGGCAGCATGAATGACATCGCGGGGATCATCAACGATGGCGGCAACGTGCTGGGGATGATGCCCCACCCGGAGCGGGCCTGCGAGCCGCTGATGGGGAGCGAGGACGGCCTGGCGCTATGGCTATCGCTGCTGGAGTGGGCGAAGGTGAGAGCTTAAGCCAGGAATCGACATCAACCGAAGGGTGAAGCTTGTTGCGCATGGAGACATCCGGCGAGATTGGGGGATAGGTGATGACCGAAGAAGCGAGGTTCTGTGCCTACTGTGGCGCGTCCCTTGTGGCTGGCGCGGCGTTCTGCCAGCAGTGCGGGCGGCCCGTCGCGGGGCAGCCTGTGCAGGAGCCGACCGCGACTGGAGCCGCGGGTGCTGCCCCCGTGGCGGCCTACCCCGTCAGGTTCGAGGTCGATTATCCGGAGCGGCTCGGCCGCCTCTCCACGGTCTTCCGAATCGTCCTCTTCATCCCTGTCGCCATCTTTCTTGCCCTAGTCGGAGGCCAAGCATTCAGCTACAGCGACATTGGCGAAGGCACGTCAACGACTCTCGGCGCAGGTGGAGGAATCGTGCTGGCGATCTGGGCTGCGGTGATCGTTCGCCAGTACGTGCCACACTGGCTATTCGACTTTCAGGTAGCGCTCATGCGCTTCCAGGCCCGCGCCTACGGCTATCTGGCGCTGCTTACGGACCGGTTTCCGGCGTTTGAGGGTGAGTATCCCATCAGTTTCGATGTGAGCTACCCGGACAAGCTGAACCGCTGGAAAGTGGCGATCTGGAAGATCATCACGTCGATACCGCACTTCATCATCCTGATCTTCCTGTACCTGGCGGCGTTTGTTGTCGTCGTGATCGCCTGGTTCGCAATCCTGTTCACCGGCCGTTTTCCGAAGGGCCTGCACACGTTTGTTGCAGGGACCTTTCGCTGGTCTCTTCGCGTACAGGCCTACATCTTCTCGTTGACGGACGACTACCCGCCGTTCAGTCTCGAGTAGCAGAAGAAGGAGGCAGATCATGTCCGTAGAAGCAGCACCCGCCGCAGCGCCGGAGTACCCCCTGCGCTACGAAGTGGAGTATCCGGAGGAGCTGTCCCGCTGGCTAATCTTCGTCAAGTGGCTGCTGGTGATCCCTCACTTCATCATTCTCTACGCCCTTGGCGTCGCCGATAGCGTGATCGGGATCATCGCCTTCTTCGCCATCCTGTTCACCAAGCGCTACCCGCGGGGGCTGTTCGACTTCGCCGTCAACGTGAACCGCTGGAGCGCGAACGTCATGGCCTACCTAATGCTCTTCCGCGACGAGTACCCGCCATTCTCCTGGGAGCCGGGCCAGTACGCCGTGACATACGAAGTGGACTACCCCGAGGAGCTGAGCCGCTGGCTGCCGCTAATAAAGTGGCTGCTGGCGATCCCTCATTACATCGTGCTGCTGTTCCTATTCATCGCCGTCTACTTCGTCTATATCATCGCCTTCTTCGCTATTCTGTTCAGCAAGCGGTTCCCGCACGGTCTATTCGACTTCACTGTGGGCATCCACCGCTGGAACTACCGGGTGAACGCGTATATATATCTCCTGCGCGACGAATACCCGCCCTTCAGCCTGCGCTAGCTCATCGCTTGTGGTAGGATGGCCTATCGCTGCCAAGGCGTGGGTCATCTGATGGCGTCAGATGAAGACAAGATCGCCGTGGGCTATCCAGCCGGCCCTGGTTACCCTATCGCCTTCTCCGTCGTCTATCCGGAAAGGCTGTCGCGATTGAAGGGCGCCCAGCGGGCGGCGGGCGCCCTGATCACCTGGATCGTGTCAGCAGGCCTGGGGTACGTCAGCGCGGTGTTCTCGATAGGCCTACCTTTCCCATTCGGACCGTGGCTGATTATCGGCTTTCCGATCGCCTGCGGGGTCATCAGCGTCCCGATATTCCTGGCGCTACGAATTCGCGCCAAAGGGCTGGCCCGGTTTCAGGCGGAGGACGGCCCGGCGTTGGAGCGCTACGCTGAATACGCGATCGCCTCAGCCTCCTACGCCCTTTTTCTGACCGATGATTCGCCCAGACAGGCGATTGGAGAGTCGGTGAGGCTGGAGGTGAGGCGCGGCGGGAGCTTCGGCTGGCTCCGCGCCGCGATCACGCCCTTGCTGTTGGTGCCGCATATACTATTGCTGGCGGTTTTCGCCTTCGTGTTCACGGCCGTCGTTCCCGTGTGCGCCGTTTGGGCCATCGCTTTTCAGCGCTACCCGCGCTGGCTGTTCGGGTTTACCGTGGGCTACCTGCGCTGGATCGCCCGCGCCCTGGGATACTGGATATCGCTGACCGATCGCTACCCGCCCTTCTCGTTCGGCGAACAGGTCTAGGCTGGGCCGGCCACGGCCATCGAATGTGCCCATCCGCTGTGCTACGATTGCCCTGCCCATGGCCGTTGACCCTAACGTCCTCGATTCCATCGCCCTCAGCCGCGATGAGTATGAGCTCATCGTCTCCCGACTTGGCCGCGAGCCGAACGAGGTGGAGCTGGGGATGTTCGGCGCGCTCTGGAGCGAGCACTGCGGCTACAAGAACTCGCGGCCGCTGCTGAGGCAGCTCCCGGCTGAGGGCGCGTTCGTCCTCACCAAGCGGGGAGAGGAGAACGCGGGCGCGGTGGACATCGGCGATGGCCTGTGCGTGGTGATGAAGATCGAGTCGCACAACCACCCCTCGGCGATAGAGCCGTACCAGGGGGCGGCGACGGGGGTCGGCGGCATCGTGCGCGACATCTTCGCCATGGGGGCGCGGCCTATCGCCATCCTGGACTCGCTCCGCTTCGGCCCCCTGAGCGATGCGCACAACCGCTATCTGTTCGGTGGTGTGGTGGGCGGGATCAGCGGCTACGGAAACTGCCTTGGCATACCTACTGTGGGGGGCGAGGTGGCGTTCGAGGATTCGTACACGGCGAACCCTCTGGTGAACGCTATGTGCGTAGGCGTCGCCCCGATCGAGAAGCTGGTCAGCGGGAAGGCCGAGGGCGAGGGTAACCTGCTGATGCTGGTGGGCGCCGATACCGGCCGCGACGGCATCCACGGCGCCTCAGGCCTGGCCTCTCGCACTGACCCGCAGGCCCGCTTCGATGAGCTGCGTCCCGCTGTCCAGGTGGGAAACCCGTTCCTGGAGAAGATGCTCATGGAGGCCTGCCTGGACCTGGCCGGCAACCACGCCGACTGGATCACCGGCATCCAGGACCTGGGCGCGGCCGGCCTCACCTCCTCTTCCCTGGAAGCCGCCGCCAGGGCCGGCTGCGGCTTCCATCTGGACGTGGCCAAGGTGCCCCGCCGTGAGGAGGGGATGACCCCCTACGAGGTCATGCTTTCAGAGTCCCAGGAGCGAATGCTGATCACCGTTCGCAGGAGGCACAAGGATGACGTGGTGGCGCTGTTCGAGCGCTGGGAGGTACCCTGGGCGGTCATCGGCGAGGTGACGGTGGACGGCTACGCTCGCATCTACGACGGCGAGGCGCTGGTGGCGGACTTGCCTATCGAGGTGGTGGTGGAGGCTCCCGAGTACACACGGGAGCCCGTGCGGCCGCCGGAGTTGGACGAGATGCAGGCGCTGGACCTGGCCGCGCTGTCGGACCTGCCTGCCGGCAGGCAAGGTGTGAACGACGCCAGCGCCGCCCTCCTGCGGCTGCTCGCCTCTCCGAACGTCGCTTCCAAGCGCTGGGTGTACCGGCAGTACGACCAGAGCGTGCTGACCAATACGGTTATCGAAGCGGGGGCCGATGCCGCCGTGCTGCGCATAAAGGGGACGAATAGGGGCATCGCCGTCACCACCGATGGCAACGGACGCTACTGCCACGTGAGCCCCGGCGCCGGCGGCGCCATCGCTGTGGCGGAGGCGGCCCGCAACGTGGTCTGTGTGGGCGCCCAGCCTGTGGCCGTGACCGACTGCCTGAACTTCGGCAACCCGGAGCGGCCGGAGGTGTACTACCAGATGCAGGAGGCGATCCGGGGCATGGCCGCGGCCTGCGAGGTGCTGGGCACGCCGGTTATCTCCGGCAACGTGAGCCTGTACAACGAGACCGGCGAGCAGGCGGTGTACCCCACGCCGGTGATCGGGATGCTGGGTTTGTTGGAGGACGTCTCGAACAACTGCCACCCCGGCCTCGGGACGGAAGGCGACGAACTGTTTCTCCTGGGCGCCGCCCTGGAGCAGCCCGCGGCCGCCCTGGCCGCCAGCGAGTACCTGAGGCTGGAGCACGACCTCGTCGGTGGGCGTTTGGAGATCGACCTGGACCTGGAGGCGCGGGTGCAGCGGACGGCGCTGGCGGCGATCCGGCAGGGGATGGCGACCGCCTGCCACGACTGCTCGGACGGCGGTCTGGCCGTGGCCCTGGCGGAGATGTGCCTGGCGGGTGGACTGGGCCTGGACGCGTCGGCGGCTCCCGAGGTGCAGCGGTTGGACGCCGCCCTGTTCGGGGAGGCGCAGTCGCGCATCCTGGTGGCGGTACCCGCGGACAAGCGTGAGGAGCTGCTGACGATCGCTCAGGGGTTGAACGTCCCCTTCGCCTACGTGGGCCGGGTTGGCGGCGACCGCCTGCGCCTGTGGTCGGTTGACCTCCCGCTGGCGGAGCTGCGCGACGCCTACGAGGGCGGGCTGGAACGGGCGTTGGAGGGATAATGCCGGCCCGGCGCAGTGGTTGGTTTCGCAGGGTGATGGATACCCCTGGCGCGACCTGCCTACCTCTGCTGACAGGTTAGGCAAGGTTGACGTGAGCGTACATGCGTTCTAAACTACCCGTGTGGATGAAATGTCGATGAAAGTTGTGGATAAGCCTCTTGCTCCCGAAGCATTGGTTGCTGCTACGCTTGTTTTGAGTAAGGGCAATCTGCAATGTCAAAGCGAGGGGCCAGACACGACAAGGTTGATCACAGGTACATCCGCCAGCTTGAAGAGCGGGTACGGCGGCTGGAGTACTTCCTCGCCGCCCTGGTCATAGCGCTTCTTGCCGCCGCGTTCCAGGGTCTGATCATTCTGCTTAACTAGATTCTCCTGGCTGGTCCGCGCGCACTAGGTCTGTTTTTGCCGCTTAGTGATCTCGGAATTCACACTAGTGTGGATTGTGGCGTGGATTGGCGCGCTGAGGGCCAGAACCTGGATATGAAGAGGCAACTGAGTATGCGCTTGACTTAAACGAGAGAGCCCATTACGATTGAACTCAATAGCGAACGAATGTTCTGTGTATAATGTGCAATGTGCTCAACATCACAAAGTGTGAAAAAGGAGTTCCCCCAAGCCACTCGAGTTGGTTAACTAGCTCAGTGAGGAGAGTCGCATGAAAGTCGTGTTTATGGAGGAGGTCGAGGGTACCGCCCGCGTCGGTGAGGTGAAGAACGTCGCCGACGGTTTCGCCCGTAACTACCTGCTGCCGCGCAGGCTGGCCGCCCCCGCCACCGACCACTACATAACCATCGCCGCCGCCCGCGCCGAGAAGGAGACGCACCGCCAGACCAAGCTTGACGAAGAGGCTCAAGAGCGGTTGGTGCCTAGGATGGAGGGTCAGTCCGTCACAATCGAGGTGCGCGTGGGTGAGCAGGGCAAGCTGTTCGGCTCCGTCACCGCCCGCGACATCGCGGAGGCGCTTCAGGAGGCGACGAGCGTTGAGCTGGAGCACCGGCAGGTTGACCTGCGCCAGCCGATCCGTGAAGTCGGCTCGCAGGAGGTGACGGTCAAGCTGACGCGCAACGTGCACGTGCCGGTAACCGTGAACGTGGAGCCGCTGGGAGGGATGCCGGAAGAGGAAGAGGCGGAGGCCGCTGAGGAGCCGGAAACGGAGGCTGCGGCGGTGGGGGAGACGGAGGAGGAAGAGAAGGTGGAGGCAGAGGCAGAGGCTGAGCCTGTAGAGGCGGAAGAGAAGGCAGAAGAGGAGTCGGAGGCGCCCGAGGAGACGAGCGAGGAGCCAGCGGAGGCTGATGCGGAGGAGGAGGAGAAGGCGGAGGGCGAAGCGGAGCCCGTGGAGGCAGAGGCGGAAGCTGAAGAGGCGCCGGAGGCCGCAGAGGAGACGAGCGAGGAGCCGGAGGCGGCTGAAGCGGAGGAGGAGGAGAAGGCGGAGGGCGAAGCGGAGCCTGTGGCGGCAGAGGCGGAAGAGAAGGCAGAAGAGGAGTCGGAGGCGGCTGATGAGGAAGAGGGGGAAGAGAAGACGTAGGGGTCAGCGTGGCTCGCCCTACGTGCTGGTGAGGGGTAACGGGGAGGGGGAGGTTCGAGAAGTAGTGTCGTAGCCGGGCAGGTGTGATGGTTGTCGAGGCCGGGCGAGCGGAGAAGCTGCCGCCCCACGATATCGAAGCGGAGGAGGCGATCATCGCCTCCTTGATGGTTGACCCCGAAGCGGTCTATAAGATAGCGCCCGTCCTTAAGACGGATGACTTCTTCCGCGAGAAGAACGCCTGGGCGTTCGAGGCTTGTCTGGCCCTCTGGGAGCGCAACCAGTCGATCAACCAGATCACCGTCTCCCACGAGCTGGCCCGCCGCGGGCGGCTGGAGGAGATCGGCGGCGCGGCCTACCTTAGCCGGCTGGTCACGGACCTGCCAACCTCCGTGGGCGTTGAGCACTACGCGGGGCTCGTCCAGCGCGACTCATCCTATCGCAAGCTGATCACCGCCGCCGGTCACATCGCTCAGATGGCGTACCAGGCCGGGCCGGACGTCGGAGGCATCCTCGCCCGTGCGGAGACGCTCATCGCGGGCATCCGCCAGGGGGAGTCGATCCGGGACTTCGTCCACGTCAAGGAGCTGCTGGAAGGCTACCTTGCCACCGCTGACGTTGCCAAGAGCAACGTGGCCGCAGAGGCGCGAGCCATCACCACCGGTTTCATGGACCTGGATACTCTGCTGGGCGGCCTCAAACGAAAGGACCTGATAGTGGTGGCGGCGCGTCCCAGCGTCGGCAAGACCTCGCTCGCCCTGAACTTCGCCCGCAACGCCGCGGCGCGGCAGCAGGCGACTGTGGGCGTCTTCTCGGTGGAGATGGCGGCGGAGCAGCTCGTCCAGCGGCTGCTGGCGGCGGAGGCGGGCGTGGACTCCACGCGCCTGGAGTTTGGGATGCACTCGGACAGGGAGCAGGGGAAGATCATCAACGCCCTGGGCGTCCTCTCCGAACTCAACATCTACTTCGACGACACGGCGACGCTTACCGTGGCCGAGATGCGGGCCAAGGCCCGGCGTCTCCACCTGGAGCGCGGCCTTGATCTGCTGATCGTCGACCACCTCCAGCTGATGCATGGCGGCCTGCGCAGCGAGAACCGCGTGCAGGAAGTGAGCCACATCACGCGCTCGCTCAAGGAGCTGGCGCGCGACCTGGACGTGCCGGTTATCGCCTGCTCCCAGCTCTCGCGCGCGGCGGAAGCCCGGCCCACGCACGTCCCCCAGCTCTCCGATCTGCGCGACTCCGGCAGCATTGAGCAGGACGCGGACGTGGTGATGTTCATCTATCGTGAGGAGAAGCACGTCAACCGCGATGAGTGGCAGCGGCAACACCCCGACCGGCCCGCCGAGAACTACCCCGCGGGCATCGCTCAGATCATCATCGCCAAGCACCGCAACGGCCCCCCGGGCACTATCCATCTTCGCTTCCGCGAGAAGATCGCCCGGTTCGAGGACCTGCTGGCGAGGGAGCCCGAGGAGGGGCAATGGAACGAGGAGGCGTAGGGGAGGCGCGCCCGGCTGGCGCCGGCGATGAGCCTTCCCTGCCGGCAGGCAGGTTCGCCGGATTCCGCAGCTCTGACGAGGCGACGATGGTGCCTCGTGTGTTCTTCTCGCGGCTGTTGCCGGACATTGAGAAACCCGAGGAGTTGGTCGTCTCGCTGTACCTATTCTACCTTCACGGTCGCAGGCGTGGCTGGCCGCGCTTATTCAGTGAGCGGCAGTTGGCTGCTGACGCCGGGCTGATGCGGGCTTTGTCCAATCTCAGTGAGCTGACTCCCGAAGGGGCGCTGACGGTTGGTCTGTCGTGGGTGGTATCTCGCGGTACCGCCATTCGTGTCGCTGTTCAGGAGGCTGGCCAGCAGGGCGAGGCGTATCTGTTGAACATTCCGGCTAACCGGCGCGCCGTTGAGCGCCTTCAGGAGACCGAGTTGCGCCTCGATGAGCCGCCGCCGCCGGCGGCGGCCACGGCGCCGCCGAACATCTTCGCCCTGTACGAGGAGAACATCGGCGCCATCACCCCCCTCATCGCCGACGAGCTCAAGGACGCCGAGGAGCGCTACCCGCCGCAGTGGATCGAGGCGGCGTTCCGGGAGGCGGTGACTCAGAACAAGCGAAGCTGGCGCTACATTGAGGCGATCCTGCGCCGCTATGAAGCGGAGGGCCCTGATTATGAAGAAGCTGGACGAGATCCTGAAGCAGACTGGCTTGAGCGCCGCTACGCCCGCGGCAAGCGCGGCGCCGGCCGGCTCCGCTGACGAGCCGGCAGACGACGTCTGCTCCTCCTGCGGCGGCGCCGGCTTCGTCCGCAAGAACGTGCGCCTGGGTCACCCCGATTTCGGTAAGGCGTTCTCCTGCCAGTGCACCGAGGACGAGCGCGCCGATCAGCGTCTGGCCCGCCTCCAGCGCTACAGTAACCTGGGCGCCCTGCTGCGTCTCACCTTCGATGACCTGATGGCGCGCGGACGCAGCCCCAACCAGCAGGACCAGGAGCGGTTCGCGCGGGCCGTGGCCGACGCCCGCGAGTTCGCCCAAGAGCCTTCCGGCTGGCTCGTGCTCAGCGGCCCCAGCGGCTGCGGCAAGACGCATCTCGCCGCAGCCATCGCCAACGCCTGCATCGAAGGAGGCCGCCCGGCGCTGTTCATGGTCGTGCCGGACCTGCTGGACCATCTGCGCGCCGCCTACCAGCCGGACAGCGAGATCGGCTACGACGAGCTGTTCGAGATGGTGCGTAGCGCGCCCCTGCTCATTCTTGACGACCTGGGGATGCACAGCTCCACCCCTTGGGCGGACGAGAAGCTGTACCAGCTTATTAACCACCGCTACCAGGGCCGCATGCCCACCGTGTTCACCACCGCCAAGGAGATCAGCGAGCTG
>JADFRV010000081.1 GCA_022561095.1 Chloroflexota bacterium
CGCCAGGTGGCTCATCGGCCCTTAGCCGAACCGCGCCGACAGGCGGCGAGCTGCATCCGTGACATCCGGCGCCAGGTGGCTCATCGGCCCTTAGCCGAACCGCGCCGACAGGCGGCGAGCTGCATCCGTGACATCCGGCGCCGCGATGACGGCCGCGATGACGGCTACGATGTCCGCCCCCGCCGCCAGCGCCTCGTCGATATTCGTCTCGCTGATGCCGCCGATCGCGCACACCGGCACGGACACCGCCGCCTTCACTGCCCGCAGCGTCTCCGTCGTCGCCGGTCGGGTGTCCTGCTTGGAGCCGGTGGGGAAGAGCCGTCCCACGGAGACGTAGTCGGCGCCGTCCGCCTCCGCCCGCCGCGCCTCCTCCGGGTTGTTCGTGGAGCAGCCGACGATCATCTCCTGCGGCACCAGCCGCCGCACAACGCTCACCGGCAGGTCCTTCTGGCCAACGTGCACTCCGTCCGCGTCTACGGCCAGCGCCAGGTCCACGTGGTCGTTCACGATGAACGGCGCTCCTCGCTCCCGGCACAGCGCGCCCAGCGCCCGCGCGATGGGTAGCTGGAGCCCCTTCTCCCGCGTCTTGTCGCGCAGCTGGAGGAGCCGCGCGCCCCCGGCCAGCGCCTCCCGCGCGATCTCCAGCTCGTCCCGGCCCTCCGCCAGCGCCGGGTCTATGATCACGTACAGGCCGCGCAGCCTCTTTTCCACTGCCGCTTTTCGCGAGTCCATCCTTAATCCTTGACGACTTTCGTTTCATCCACCACGAGCGGGCAGTAGAATGGTAGCAGACCATGAAAGAGCGTACTATTCGCTTCCTCCGCCGCTACTGGCTGGCCTTCGCCATCGTCATCGTCTTCGTGATGATGTGGGGCGCGCTCTGGAGCATCCGCTACAGCCACGTGGCGATCACCACCGTCCTCATCGCCCCCGACCTGTTCGGCTCGCCGGTGAGCATACTCAAGATCGTGGGCGAGGATCCGATCCGTGAGGAGGTGTGGCTGAACGTGCCTGAGGGGCGAGGCCTCCTGGTGGCGGACGTCTACCGGCCGAGCGACGGCGATGTCCACGGGGCGATGCTCATCGCTGTTGGGGCCGCCCCCAGCATCCGCGACCACCCCGGCGTCGTCCGTCTGAGCACCACGGCTGCTCGCGCCGGCATGGTGGTGATGATACCCCAGCTATACTATCCGTTCCAGGAGAACGTCCTGCCGGAGGACGTCCAGGGGTTAGTCGGCGCCTTCGGCACCAACGTCGAGGAGATAATCGCCTCGTTCGAGTGGTTGCGCGAGCAGCCGTACACGGATCCTGATCGCACCGGCATCTTCGGCGCCTCGGCTGGCGCCGGCATCGCCCTCGTCGCCGCCTCCGACCCGCGCATAAATCATGAGGTCGACTTTTTCGCCTCCCTGGGCACCTACTACGACCTCGTTGACCTCGTAAGCGCCATCACCACGGAGTCCATACAGTATGACGGCCGCAGTGAGCCCTGGGAGCCCTGGCTGAAGAGCGTCCGCGTCCTCTACAACAGCGTCATCTCCTACCTGCCGAAGGCTCAAGACCGCGATATCCTCACCCGTATCTTTGTGAACGAGGATCCCGGCGCTAGCGCCCTCGTAGGCCGGCTGTCTCCCGGGGCGCGGGATGTCTACGATGCCTTGCAGGATAGAGATGTCGAACGCATCCTCGCTTTTTGGGGGGAGGTCTCGCCTCAGGATATCGCCACCCTGCGCGCGGTGTCCCCTTCCAGCGCCGTCGCCGCCCTGGACACGGACCTGTTCATCATGCACGATCGCTCCGACCCGTACATCCCCTACGTGGAATCCCGTCGCCTACGCGATGCAACCGCCGACAACGGGCATCAGGTCTACTTCGCCGAATTCGACTTCTTGAACCACGTGGAGCTCAAGAACCCCAGCAACCCGATCGCCTTCCTGGCTTACCTGGTGAAGCTGATCTTCTACACCTGGCTCCTGATGCTCAAGCTGCGTTAAAGCCTAAAAGCCGCCCTGACTCGTCGGGGCGGCTTAGCGAGCTGTCGGTTGGTTTAGCGAGGGGCAGCTGTGCGCTGGGCTCTGTTCTTGCTCGGGACCCTCGACGGCGTCTGGAAACGGCCGTTGCGCCGTGGGCGCCTCTGTGGCCCGGGCGAGACGGCGCCCACAAGCCTCGATCCGATAATCCCCAGACTTATCCCCAGGGCTAGGCCGTAGAGGAACCTGGCAGCGCCTGCCATGCTACTGCCTGGTTGCGGCCTGCCGAAGCCGGAAGGCCTCAATCTGGGTCAGCTCCGGCATCAGGGGTGGCAGCGCCTTCACGCCATTGGCGTGCAGTTCGTCGTCGTCCTCCGCTGTGAAGCCGCAGCCGCCACACAGGTAGTATTTACCCCACATGTCACAAGAGATCCCTAGAGGTTGGTCACAGCGGGGGCAGCGATGGGCTAATCGCTGCATGATCCTCACCTCCGTTCTGGAGTAACCAAGCGAAAACCGGGCCAGAGGACATAGCCTCCGCCCGGCTCTGCGGGGCGCTATGGCCTCTTTCAGTGGCCTACGAGGTTAGCTGACGGGTTAGAGCTGAAAGAGCTGCTCTTCTCGACCGTAGTCGGGATTCACCCCGATGTGCGGTTCCCCCGTTCCCCCGCCTGTGGCGGGGGATTCGGCCTTGTTGTGGTCGCTGTCCGAGTCGTAATAATATTCGGTAATTGCGAATCTGTCAACGGGAACGGTCGTTCGTCATTTTCGATTCGTCTTTTGCGGCGGTACGAAATTCGTCTCTACCGGCGTGCTTCGACGACTTGCGGTAACGCATTGCTCTTTGCGCACGTCTTGCTACGTGTAAGACGTCTCCTACCGGCATTATCGATCTCGCGATGAGTACAGATGTAGATCTGTTGGGCCATCGGGATGGCCTTCTGACTGAAGGGCCGCCCCCATACGACATCGCCATCGGCGACTTCTTGAAGGATGTCCGCCGGGTAAAGCGGCTGACCCAGCTAGGGGTCTATTCCGGTATCTTCGTCACGCTGCCCGTGTACTACTTCGCGTTGAACTTCTCGTTGACGCAACTCCTGGTCGGGCTGGCCGTGGGCCTCGTCATCGCCACCACCGCTATAGAGGGTGCCTTCGCGGAGATATTCAGGCTGCGCAAGCGCAGCGCCTATCCGGGGGCTGTTGCTCTTCAACTGGGTGCCCTGCCTACGTTTAATGCGGTCTGTCAGGCGACGGTCTCCATTATGGAAAAACTCCTGCATCTGAAAGGCTCGTTTTTGACGCTCCAAGCCGAGAGCGGGTTCCTCAGCTTGGTAGCCCTCAGGAACCTCAGTCGTGTCGAAGCGGATCGCTACCTCCGTCTGGGTGCCGCCAGCATCAAACAGGCGCTCTCCAGCAAGGAGCCTGTTGTCCTTCGCCCTGACAGAGACCTCCTTGCCGAAGCGATCGTGACGCCGGGGAAAAAGGTCGTGTTCGTCCCCGTTCAGTCCTTCCAGAGGGTGGTTGGCGTTCTGGGACTGCTGGCGGACGAATCCAACTCCGATGTACGTGATTGGGAGCTGCTCTCCTCGTTGGGCACTGCCATTGGCGTATCGCTTGAGAGCTTGCGCCAGCGAGACGAGCTGCGGACCCTGGCCACGATCGATGACCTCACGAAGGTCTACAACCGCCGCTACTTCTTCGATCAGCTCGACCATGAGATCGCCGCCTCGCGCCGCTACGCCATGCCGGTCTCCGTCCTCACGTTCGACCTGGACGGCTTGAAGAATCTCAATGACAACTTCGGTCACAGCCTTGGTGATGAGGCCCTTCGCAGCCTCGCTCAGCGCTTGGTGCGATACTCTCGTGACCCGGATATCGTGGCCCGCCTAGGAGGCGACGAGTTCGCCGTGATCCTGCCGCGTACCGACTCCGCTGGCGCCGCCGATCTCGCTAAGCGTCTGCAGAGCTGCGTCGAGGGTGAGGTTCTCCTGGGCGGGAAGGGCCGTGAGCTGCGCCTTCGCGTGTCCTGCGGCTGCGCCTCTTTTCCCGAGGACGCCGACGACGCCAGCATGCTCCTGCGTCAGGCCGATGGCCGGATGTACGCCGCCAAGGCCGCGCGCGCGCGCAAGCGCTCCAAGTAGCGCTGCGGCCCGTTCAGAATCCAAGCCCCGTTCGTCCTCCATGTTGACATTCGCTCCTTCCGCCCCCTATCTTGGGGCCGTTCCGGCGTCACACAACTTGAGCGAAGGGATGGTTGGCAATGACGGTCATCCGCCTCCATCACGCGCAGATCACAATTCCACGAGGCGCTGAGGAAGAGGGCCGCCAGTTTTACTGTCTCCTATTGGGCCTGCCTGAGGTGGAGAAGCCCGCGGCCCTGCAGGGCCGCGGCGGCTTCTGGCTACAAGTGGGGGATGTCCAGGTGCATGTGGGGACGGAAGAGGGGGTAGATCGCGGCGCAACGAAGGCGCATCTGACCTATGAGGTGACCGATCTGGCGGACTGGCGAGCGACATTGCAGCATACGGGCATCCATATCCTGGACGCCGTACCGCTCTCCGGCTATGAGCGCTTCGAGATCCGCGACCCGTTCGGCAATCGGGTCGAGTTCATCCAGCGGCTTGTTTAGGTGCACCTAGTAGGCGGGCGATGCGGGTGCGCTCCTAAAGCGGCAACCTTCCGGCCCTCAGCGTGCCGGCTCGCCATAGGCGAGGCCGTGCGCTATCCTGTCCCGAAGAGACGGGAGGAGAGTATGCCCGTGGAGAGCTGGCGCCACCGCACGGTAGAGAGCAATGGAATACGGCTGCATCTGGTGGAGGAGGGGGATGGGTTCCCAGTGGTGTTCTGTCACGGCTTTCCTGAGCTGTGGTACTCCTGGCGGCACCAGATACCGGCGCTGGCCGCCGCCGGGCTGCGGTCGATAGCCCTCGACCTCCGCGGCTACGGCGAAACGGACAAACCTGAGGCGCTCCATGAGTACGACATCCAGCACCTTGTCGGCGATCTGATCGGTGTGTTGGACGCTCTCAAACTGGATAAGGCTGTGCTCGTCGGTCACGACTGGGGCAGCTTCGTGGTCTGGAGCGCGGCGGTCATGCATCCGGAGAGGGTGGAGAGGGTGGTGAGCCTGAACGTCCCCTACCGGGGACGCTCTGTAGTCTTTCCTCCCACGGAGGTGCTCGAGAAGATGGGCAATCGCTTCGCCTACGTCCTCTTCTTCCAGGAACCGGGCCGCGCTGAGGCCAGCTTCTCCTCCGACCTCACGGTCGCTCTCCGTCGCTTCTATGATGGCGCTGCCGCCGATCCTGCGTTCCTATCGCAGGAGGAGTTCCAGGTGTACCTGGAAGCGTTCCGCAAGGGTGGGATGAGCGGCCCTCTCAACTTCTACCGAAACATCGACCAGAACTGGGAGACCACGAGCAACCTAGCTGACCGGGTTGTGGAGTGCCCATGCCTCGTTGTGCTGGCGGACAAGGACCCCGTCCTCCGTCCGGAGTTCGCCGAAGGGATGGAGCGCTGGCTGCCGCACCTGCGTAAAGAGATCGTCAGCGACTGCGGCCACTGGACGCAACAGGAGAAGCCGGAGGAGGTGAACCGGCTGTTGCTGGATTTCCTGTCGGACCTGGCCGGCTAGCGTCTTAGATTGAGGCGATCGCTGCGGCCGTCGCGCCTTCCGGCGCCGCTAGGACACGGCCGAACGCTTTCACCAGCTCGGGATCGAGCTGCGCGCCGGCGACACGCTGTAGCTCCGCATACGCCTCGGTGCGGGGAAGGCTCTCACGGTAGGGGCGGTTGAGGGTCATGGCTGAGAACGCGTCGGAAATGGCCAGTAGGCGTGCCAGGAAGGGGATCTCCTCCCCTTGCAGGCCGTCCGGGTAGCCGCTGCCGTCGAAGTGCTCGTGGTGGTGGCGAGCGATCTTCCGCACCTCTTCCGCGTTCGGTACATCAACGATAAGGTTCTCTGCTATGGAGACGTGGTGCTTAATGACGGCGAACTCCTCCTTGGTGAGCCGGCCGGGCTTGCGGAGGATATCGTCAGGGATGCAGATCTTACCGACATCATGGAGAAGCGCGGCGAGGCGGAGCGTCCGCTGAGCGGAGGGTGAGAGGCCGATCTCTTGGGCCAGCGTCACAGCGTACTCGGCGGTGCTCTCACAGTGGGCGCGGGTGTAGTGGTCTTTGCTGTCGATAGAGGTCAACAGGCCGTCCAGAAGGTCGAAGATACCCAGCTCCGAGCTCCGCTCCAGGCCGCGATGGTCGCCCTCCGCGTCGCGTGAGCGAGAGCGCTTATTCTGGTTGAGGCGGGCGTCGGCCAGCGCCAGGAGCTCCTGCCGCTGTTGACCGTCCTCGGGGAAGGCGGCGAGACCCAAGGAGACGACGATCGGCACCGACTGTCCTGTGGGCGTCTTGAAGGCATAGTTGGTGAGCCAGTCCTGGAAGGCCTGGGCAAACGCGCGGGCCTCCTCACCTGAGTGACCGGGGAGGACGACGATGAACTCATCGCCGCCGAACCGGCCCACGATACCCTCTCCGTCCGCCATCAGTTTGAGCTGGTCGGCGATGAGTTGGAGAACACGGTCGCCGACGAAGTGGCCGTAGGTATCATTGAACGCCTTGAAGTTATCTACGTCCATGAGGAGCATGGCGAAGGGGCGCTCGCGAGCGGCCTCAGCACTGACCAGCCGCTGTAAGCAGACCTGCATGTAGCGATGGTTGAACAGGCCGGTGACGAAATCCAGATCGGCCTGCTCGCGCATCTCTTCGTAGCGGCGAGCGCGCCGAAGGGCGCCGGTGATCTCTAAGGTCAGTTGGGCGAGAAGCTCCCATCGGTCCGGCCCCCAGGGCTCAGGGCCGGAGTAGATCTCCAGCACGCCCTCGCGCTGGGAGCCGCCGAGGGGCAGGTATAGCGTGAAGCCTTTGGCGGGAGCGGCCTCTATGCTGAGCGGCTGAGGACGCTGGTCATGTGAATCGTTGAGAAGGATGAGGGGCACCGTGCCGCGGCCTGCGGCCCGCGCGAGGATGATGCGATGGGCCTCAGGCAGGAGCGCGGGCGCTCCAGGACGGCCGTCTTTCGGGAATGAGAGCCAGGGCGCCTCCGGCTCGCCTTCACTGTCCGGCCGCCAGAAGACGGCGCGGTCGCTGCCCATATACCGGACGAAGAACTCAGTCGCTGCGCGCACGACGCTGCGACGCTTCGTCTTCTGGGCCAGAAGGAAGGTGAGGCGGTTGAGCAGCCGGAGCTGCTCCGCGCGGCAGGCCAGTTCGTCGATCTTCGCCTGCATCTCTAGGCGCGCGCGGCGGGCCTTTACGACGGCCAGCAAGGCGAATAGCAGGAGCAATATCAGAGCGGTGCCACCGGCAGCGGTTGCGGCGGTGAACTCCGGCGTTGTCATGTTGCGCTTCCCAGGAGGAGATCAGGCCAAGTGGTTGTAGGCGGCTACCGGCGCCGGCGAGGTTTGCTCCTTTAGCTTGCGCAGGCCGGTCATGAGCAGGGAGCTGACGGATGTCTCACTGATGTGGAATACGTGGGCGATCTGGTCAAAGGTCAGGCCGGCGTCAAACACGAGTGACATCACCTCGTGCTCGCGAGGGTTGAGAGAATCGCCGTCGTTCGACCTGCGGTTCTTGATGACAGGTCTACACATACGCCGTGCAGAGCGAAAAAGTACGGTTTGGAACCGGTCCTCATCGCTGCTGCCCGCTCGCTGAAAGGCACGGTGAAAGGCCTGGACGACGATCTCCTGCGCGGGCTCGTCGCCTCCAACGCAGGCGTACACGTAGGCGAAGAGACGGGGGAAGTAGGTTTCGTAGCGTTCGGTTGTGTTACCCAGATCAGTTGGGCCCAGGCGCTCGGTCTTCTGCTCACGCTTCAGGAATGCGAATCCCATTACTGCCTCCCAATTTGTGGGTTTGCTTACAAGTTCAGGCTAGCAGAGACGGGACAGACCGTGACAGGAAGATGGTGTAGGTCCGGTTAAGGGGGGGTTCAGATCAGGTAAGGAACGCTAATCGCTCGCCTAGTCGAGGGGTACATCCAGCAAGGCTGTGAGCGGGTCGCCCTCGCGCTGTTGGGAGCGGCGCTCCAGCATGTAGCCGAAGCCGCGGACGCAGAGGATGTAGGGGATGTCATCGCGGCCGTCCTCCAGCTTGCGCCGCAGGTTGGCAATGTGAACCTTCACCAGATTCTGAGCCTCGCGGTCATCGTAGTCATGGTCGTGGATGGCGGAGAGGAGAGAACGGGCGTCAATCACCTTGCCCGCCTTCTCTGCCAGGACGGCCAGGATGCGGAATTCAGTGGGCGTCAGCGAGACCGGACGCTCCTTCAGCACTACCTCGCACTTGTCAAGATCGATGAGGAGGTCTCTTATAGCGATGATGCCGGCGGTCTGGCCGGTCTGCCAGTGTAGAGCCCTGCGGAGCAGAGCGCGGACGCGAGCGGCGAAAACAGTGGCGTCACTTGATGCCGTGACGGCGTCGTCGGCGCCGGCGTCCATCACAGGCACGAAGTCGCTTTCGCTGGGGATCACTACGATGGTTGGCACGTCCTGGAGCCCGCGCACGGCGAGGCAGGCGCGCACGGCGAACCGCGCGTTCCGTTTGGCCAGGACGAGGAGATCGGGCGGCTCGTCGTAGGCGTGGTCGAACAGATCGTGCAGCTCCTGGGAGGGGGAGATGTTGAAGTTTTCAGCCTGTAGCGCCGTCTGGAAGGTGGACGACCAAACGTCCGGGTCGGCGAGGATGTAAGCGGTCCTCAGGCCGGTTCTGGTTACTGTTTCCTGTACTGGGGTAGTCTTCATGGCCGTTAATGGGACCCTGCCCGGCTGGCAGGTGTAGTGCTGTCCAATGTTGAGGACGATTGGAGGACGCCACACGTTACAGGCGAGGGGCATGGTTTGTGTTTGGTAATGACATAATTGCGGGGCTCGTGCTTGAATACGCGTGTGATGACGCCGATTGTGCGCCCGGATGATGGTGGTGCTAACGGGAAAGGCTACAGAAGGCGATGATCTAGGACGGCGGTTGCAACCGTAGCCCGCGGCTCGTCCAAGGGGGGTAGGTGGTAGAGGCGGTGCTGAGGCTCCAGGGCAGTGTCTTCAAACCAGCGAAGGATATGGTCGTCCTTGGAGAAGAGCAGTATCTGGATGCCCCTTTCCTGCGATAGACGGGCCAGGAAGTCTAGGAGACGGGGCAGGCGTTGGCTATCGATATCCACGAACGGGTCGTCCAAGACCAGGGGGACTGGCTCGCCGATAGAGCTCATATGCTGGGCGAGGCCGATGCGCATGAGGA